>CAZCKZ010000053.1:0-7833 GCA_964499395.1 uncultured Gallionella sp.
TGCCGATGAAGGCGATGAGCGTGAGCCATATAACGGCACGACGCAAGGACGACTGACGAATCAGTGAATTGCGGTTCGGGTTCTGATCCAGGTTCACTTTCTTGCGTGTACACATGGTTGCCCCAAAAGATTAATCCCGTGCGCTGTAGTATCGCTGTTTGATTACAATTGATACACCAGACTGAATCCAGCTGCAGGCTGGTCGGTTTGGTAGTGTTGCGGCTGATATAGCGACCATCCGGCGAATATGTCATACATCAATCCTCGCCCGAGGTTGCCCCGGAGTCCGGTGGTTAGACCCGCCAGCTTGTCACCGAGCAAATTGGCTGTATTGTCGCCGAATACTTTGCCGAAATCGAGGCCGACATAGGCCGATTGCGCCGTATCGGGAATGGGAATGCCGATCTCGTTGCGTATGAAAAAACCTTTCTCGGCACTCAGCGCATATTCGCCGTCGAAGCCGCGTACCGTCCAGCGGTTGCCGATGGAGAACCATTCGCCGGCATAGAGTGCAGTATTGGTGTTTTGTGCACGCAAGGTTGCATTGTAACTGAGTTGGTGTTGCCTCAGCATGAAAGGCACGATCAGCGAAACACCAAGGGTTTCGAGCGAATAAAGGTTGCGCGGACTGGTGCCGGGCAAGTCGGCCGGATCCGCCTGTGCGCCGAACCATGGCGCACCCCGACGATAGGCCAGTGTGGCATCGAGCTGGGCCTGCCCGATATTGTGTTTGTGGATCAGCGCGATCTCGGCAAATGCGGTTTCGCGCTTTTGCACCAATACCTCGGTGTCATCGATATAAGAATGGCTGAAGCGTTTGCCTGTGCGAAACTGGAAGCTGCTTTTGCTGAACTGGTCGCGATAGAACAGGTAGATCACCTTCGCCTCGAGGTTCTGCGATTTGCCGCTGGACAGGACACTTGATGCCGTTCCCAGGATGCGCTGATGATATTGATATTCGCTTGCGGACAGCGCGCTTGTCCAATAACCGTATGGGATCGAATAAGACACATTGTCGCCGTTCGTCCCGCGCATGTAGCTGTTGCGATCGGCATCGGTGTTCACTCCGACATTGAGTATATCGTTTGCGTCAAGCAGGTTGTCCCATCCAAACTGCAGCCCTGCCTGAGTCTTGCCGGTTCCTTTTGCACCGCTGTCATCCAGGTTGAGGATGGCTTTCCACGGCTTGCTGCGCTTGATCGAGATGATGATGTCACTTTGGCCCAGCCCCGCCGCCGGAACGATCTGCATCTCCACATCCTGGCTCGTGACGCGCTTCATCTGCTCCAGTCCCTGCTCAAGGTCGCGCAGGTTGAGCAGTTTCCCGGCAGAGGCCGGGAAGGCGTTCTTCCAGGTCCCTGCCGTTTTGGGATCAGCAAATCTCAGTTCATGGATGATTCCCGGAATCAGCGTCAATTTGAGCGTTCCGCTCGACATATCCTGTTCGGGGATACCCACACGCGTGGTGGAATACCCACGCTCCAGGATCTTTGCGGTTACACCCTTGACGATCATGTTGATCCCCTCACGACCGATGCACTTTCCCTTGTACTGCTCCAGGAAATCCTGCGCAAAACGGAAAGTGTCGAGCGGGAGCTTGCTTGCACCATAACGTCGGGCTGCAGGCGAAAGATTGCCGGGAACTTCCAGCACAAATTTGTTGACGGTAAAACAGGGGGTCTCTGCTGCGGGCAATTGATAGATGCCTACACCCGGGATTTTACCCTGGAGATTGACGCTGGGAGCCTTCAGCTCACGCTCACGTTCAAGCGCTTCCTGTCTGGCCCGGTTGCGTAATTCCTGGGTGTCTGTTGTCTCTACCGCTGCACGACTGTTACCCGCGAGCGTAATCATTGCCACGATAAAAACGAAAGCGTACGTTGAAAATAATTTGTTGTTGGAAACTGCGCTATGCATCATTTCTTACCAAACTGCCTGCAATCAATAATCCTGCTAAAAACGGCACAGAACTATTCCCCTAAAGATTACGCTGGAGGAATATAGCTGCTCTCAGATATAAAAGATATATGCCGGGATCACAAGCAGTTCAAGGCCTACCAAGAGATTCACTCCACTTACAGATTCCGTCATCAAGGAAATTGATCAGGATACGGGAACATCATATTCAGTTAATAAAAATACCCTTAGTTATGTCTTCCAAAAAGTTTGGCCACGATGTAATGTTTCACCATCAGGATGTGCATGAGACTATTATTATTTATGCTTCATATTTTGACTGTCCGCTTTCGGGACAACTATATGACCGCTATGGCCTAAAGCAGACGGTTAAGGGAAAATTCCCAGAGCCAGGATTTGTCTCTCCGGGTGCGCCAATTTCGAAGTTCAACCAGCCTTCAAATGAAATCCCGTTTGATAGGAAAATGAATAAACAAAGCAACCGGGGATAGATGCAATCCAGGTTTAGCCGGAACTTCGACTAACTGTTAACCAGAATTGACTGCATTGGCAAATTTGTTCTACGCTACGCATACGCTGTCGGTTCAAGTTGTTCCGGCGCTGCCATAAAATAAACCAGATGACGAGGGGGAGTGATGGTCAGTAGAGAAACCGTTATGCAAACGTTGAAATGCTTACCGAACCAATACCCTCAGTTACTCGAGGAAAAGTTTCCTCATATCCTGGAAAAAATTATCCAGCTTTGGAACTCGCCTGATGGCGAAGCTTATTTGGCCGATCTGCTGCATCCCACCTATAGCGGCGGCAGATTTGATCGTAGTGGATTCCCGGAAAATGTCTGGCAGGAGATATTGCGATTGAATGAGCTCTACAGGAAACCGCGTTCCAAATCGGCAAGGTGACCACAATAGCGTCGAAGAGAGACTGTCAGCCCTGGTAATTTGTTCACGCTTCTATGGCTGCTTCAGGGCACAAGGTAGCCGTTCAAGAGTCAAGATTTTATAACCGTGTTGTGTCGTTAGACGCACTTCACCAGCGACTGCTTCATGGTTACATGAGTAAATTGACCCGGGCGTAAATTCCAGCGACCGATTGCCGTGAGGAACTGGGCCGTACATTCAAGGATATCCTGATGGTTCGGAAGCGAAAAAGGAAAAGCAACTGCGAAATTTTCTTTATGCGGCGAGCAGGGAAATGACTTCTTTGATTTCGCGACGCAGCGAGTCGATATTCAACGTGGCCGTCTTCGATGTTGGCCGATTTTCAGCCTGATTCTGATGGTCCAGCATATTGCGCGCACCGCTGATCGTGAAACCCTGCCCGTACAATAATTCGCGGATGTGCCGTATCAGCATCACTTCATGATGTTGATAGTAGCGACGGTTGCCGCTGCGCTTGACCGGTTTAAGCTGGGTGAATTCCTGCTCCCAGTAGCGCAGCACATGCGCCTTGACCCCGCACAATTCGCTGACCTCACCGATGGTGAAGTATCGCTTTGCGGGAATAGGGGGGAGTTCGGAGTTAGGCTTGTGGTTTTCCATGATAGGACTTTTCCACCATGGTTTTCAATTTCTGGCTGGGATGAAAGGTCACGACACGGCGTGCGGTGATCGGGATTTCTTCGCCTGTCTTGGGATTGCGTCCGGGACGCTGCGGTTTGTCGCGCAGTTGAAAATTACCGAAACCGGACAGTTTTACGCTCTGGCCCTGTTCCAGTTGCAAACGAATTTCCTCAAAAAAAGCTTCCACCATATCTTTGGCTTCACGCTTGTTAAGGCCCACTTTTGCGAACAGTTGATCTGCCAGTTCGGCTTTGGTTAATGTTGTTGTCATGTTTTCCCCTTTTTAATTCCAATTTACTGGAATCACATACGTAACTGCGCACCGTTTTTTTGCAATACTTCCACTAACTGCGCGATGCTTGGTTCAATTTCAGACTCCGAGAGTGTCTTGTGAGTATCTTGCAATAACACACGGAATGCAAGGCTTTTTTTTCCTTGTTCCACGCCTTTGCCGCGATAAACATCGAACAGTGCAAGCTCCGCCACATAGGGTGCGGATAGTTGCTGCATCACATCAAGCAAGGTCTGTGCCGTCACTCCCTCGTCGACCACGACTGCCAGATCGCGGCGCACCGGCAGGAATTTGGCAATCTCGCTCATCAGCGGCACTTGGGTCCGGGTCAACGCGCCGAGTTCGATCTCGAACCACATGCAGGCCTGGGCGATGTCGTATTGCTGTTGCCAGTGCGGATGCAATTCTCCCAACCATCCGATCATCTGCTCGCCACAATAAATCTGCGCGGAACGCCCCGGATGCAGTGCCGGGTGGGCTGCGGCAACAAAACGCAAAACCCGGGGTGCGAACAATGCTTCCACGTCCGCTTTCACATCGAAGAAATCCACCGCCCTTGCGGCCACGCCCCATTGTTCGGCCTGAGCTTCACCGTAGCACAATCCGGATAATCGCTGGGTCTGGACATAGCCATCGTCAACCTTGGCAAAACATGCGCCGACCTCGAACAATCGCACGCGGGGCTGCTTGCGGTTCAGGTTGAAACGCAACGCGCCAACCAATCCGCCGATCAAACTGCTGCGCATCACCGCCAGATTGCTGGCAATCGGATTTTGCAACGCGACCGGATGCTCGTTACCGCACAGCTCGCGCTCGACCTGCGCATCCAGAAAGGCGTAACTGACGATCTCCTGGTAATCGCGCGCCACCAGCAATTTCTGGATTTGTGCCAGCGGGCGCTGCAGCTCGCTGTAGGGCAACAGGGTCAGGGCAGCTTGCGGCGCCAGCGCGGGAATATTGTCATAGCCGTGCAGCCGTGCCAACTCTTCGATCAAATCGGCCTCGATGGACAGATCAAACCGGAAACTCGGCGGCATCACCCGAAAATCGTCGCCATTCGCGGTGAAGTCGAATTGCAGGCGCTTGAACAAAGTTGCGATCTGTTCGTTATCCAGCGCGATGCCGAGCACCCGCGCGACGCGCGATCGGCGCAATGTTATCGGGGCACGCACCGGCAACTGGCCGCGCACCTCGCCGATCGCGCCTGCGCTGCCGCCGCAGATTTCCAGCAGCAATTGTGTGGCGCGTTCCAGGGCCTGACGGGTTGCGGCAAAATCCACGCCGCGCTCGAAGCGGAATGAGGAGTCGGTCGCCAGACCGAAACGGCGTGCCCTGCCGGCGATCGCATCGGGATGGAAAAATGCACTTTCCAGAAACACGTCACGGGTGGTGGTCTCCACGCCGCTGCCCTGCCCGCCCATAATGCCGGCCAGCGCCAGGACTCTTGCGTCGTCGGCGATGACCAGGACTTCTTCGTCCAGTTCCACATTCTGTTCGTTGAGCAAGGTCAGCGCCTCGCCTTTGCGCGCCCTGCGTACCGTGATCCCGCCGGACAGCCTGGCCACATCGAAGGCATGCATGGGCTGCCCCATTTCCAGCATCACGTAATTGGTGATGTCCACCACCACGCTGATACCGCGCAAGCCGCTGCGCTCCAGTCGGCGCAACATCCAGGTTGGCGTGGCTGCAGCCGCGTTCACACCGCGCACCAGGCGCCCGCAATACAGGGGACAGCCATGCGCATCCGACACGTTGACCGGCAATTGCTCGGACAAGGTGGCTGGCTGCGTCCGGATATCCAGCGGTTTAAGTTCGCTGCCCGTCAGTGCAGCGACTTCACGCGCAATGCCGACCATGCCGGAACAATCGCTGCGGTTGGGCGTCAGCTTCAGGGTAAACAGCTTGTCATCCAGCTCCAGATACTCGCGCAGCGTTGTTCCAACCGGCGCATCGTCTGGAAGCAGCCACAGGCCGCCGCTTTCTTCAGCCAGGCCCAGCTCTTTTCCCGAGCACAGCATACCGAACGATTCGACATTGCGCACCTTGGCCTGCTTGATGACAAAGTCACCCGGCAGCACCGCGCCAATGCGCGCGCAGGGCACTTTCACGCCGACTGCGACATTCGCCGCACCGCACACGATATTCAGCGGAGATGCTTCGCCGACGTTCACCTGGCAAACATTCAGGCGGTCCGCGTTGGGATGTTTGACCACTTCCAGCACTTCGGCCACCACCACATTATTGAATGCGGGCGCGACGGACTCCAGTGCCTCGACTTCCAGGCCCGCCATGGTCAGCACATGACCCAATGCCTCGCTGGACAGGTCCGGATTGACCCAGGTTCTTAACCAATTTTCAGAGAATTTCATGTTCTAAGTTCAGTTGAATTGCTTGAGAAAGCGCAAGTCGCTTTCATAAAACAGCCGCAGATCATTCACACCGTAGCGCAACATCGCCAGGCGCTCCACGCCCAGGCCAAACGCGAACCCAAGATATTTTTCGCTGTCGATATTGACGTGCTTCAGCACGTTCGGATGGACCATGCCGCAGCCGCCAATTTCCAGCCAGCCGCCTTTCCAGCTCATGTCCATTTCGGCAGAAGGCTCGGTAAACGGGAAAAATGAGGGGCGGAAGCGCACCTGCAAATCGTCCTGCTCGAAGAAGCGCTGCAAAAAATCCTGAACCACGCCCTTGAGATTGGCAAAACTGATGTGTTCATCGACCCACAGACCTTCCACCTGATGGAACATCGGGGAATGCGTTGCATCGGAATCGACCCGGTATACACGGCCAGTGGAGATGATCTTCAATGGTGGCTGGTGGTCTTCCATATAGCGCACCTGCACCGGTGAAGTATGGGTGCGCAACACGTGCTGCGGGTCGATGTAAAACGTGTCGTGCATGGCGCGCGCCGGATGATTTTCCGGAATGTTCAGCGCGGTGAAGTTGTAAAAATCGCGTTCGATCTCCGGGCCGGATGCGGCCGCAAAACCCAGCGAGTGGAACAGTTGTTCGATGCGCTCCAGCGTGCGCGTCACCGGATGCAAGCCACCGGTGCCTGTCCCGCGCCCAGGCAACGTCACATCCAGGGATTCTGCCGCCAGCTTTTGCGCCAGTTTGTTTTGCTGCAGCGCATCGCGACGCTGCTGCAGCGCGGCTTCGATAGCCTGCTTGACCTGGTTGATGCGCGCGCCGGCGGCGGGGCGCTCTTCCGCAGTCAGTTTGCCCAATCCTTTCAGCAATACGGTCAGGCTGCCCTCTTTACCCAGATAGCGCGCTTTGACCTGCTCCAATTCAGCCTCGTCGCTGATCAGCGCAAACTGCTGCAGAGCCTGGTCGAGAATTTGTTGTAGTTCTTCCATCCCTAACACCAGAATAATCGTTCACCAATAACACCAAGGGACACCGGAAACAAAAAAGGAGGCTACCGCCTCCTTTATGTTTCAACGGTCTGTATTAGACGCCGAGGCTGGCTTTTGCTTGCACCACAAATTGAGCAAACGCCGCCTTGTCGAACACCGCGATATCCGACAATACCTTGCGGTCAACCTGGATCGACGCTTTTTTCAGCCCGTTCATGAATACGCTGTAAGTCATGCCCTGCTCGCGTGCTGCCGCATTGATACGCGCGATCCACAGGGTACGGAACTGGCGCTTCTTCTGGCGGCGATCGCGATAGGCATATTGCCCCGCCTTCATCACCGCCTGTTTGGCGATGCGGTAGACATTCTTGCGGCGGCCGCGATAACCCTTGGCCAGATCGAGAATCTTCTTGTGACTCGCGCGTGCTACTACTCCACGTTTTACTCTTGGCATGGTCTGCTCCTTATGCGTAAGGCATCATGGCGCGAACCGATGCTGTGTTGGTTGCGTGGACCTCTGTGATACCGCGCAATTGACGTTTGGTCTTGGTGGTCTTCTTGGTCAGGATATGACGTTTGAATGCACTTGCGCGCTTGATGCTGCCGCCAGCGCGAACGACGAAGCGCTTTTTTGCTCCGCTTTTGGTTTTCATCTTGGGCATGATTGCTCCTTAAGTTATGACGCGAGGTGTTTTCAGAT
>CAZCKZ010000053.1:7843-9959 GCA_964499395.1 uncultured Gallionella sp.
CGATGGAAAAACTTTTTAACCCGTACGCCACTTTTTATTGGGACTTTTTGCTACATCAACCCGACCGTCCCTTTGCTGTCGAATCAAAAATTATTCAATCTTCCCGGCTATATTCAGCCTGGTTTTTTGCCCGGCTTTGGCGACAGCACCATCACCATCTGCCGGCCTTCCATCTTCGGAAACTGCTCGACCACACCGTAATCTGCCAAATCCGCTCTTACGCGCTCGATCAAGCGCATGCCGATTTCCTGGTGGGCCATTTCACGGCCGCGAAAACGCAGCGTGACTTTGGTTTTGTCGCCTTCACCCAAAAACTTGATCAAGTTGCGCAGCTTGATGTTGTAATCCCCTTCGTCGGTATTCGGCCTAAACTTGATTTCCTTGATCTGGATCTGCTTCTGCTTGAGTTTGGCTTCATGCAGTTTCTTGCTTTCGGCATATTTGAATTTGCCGATGTCCATGATACGGCACACGGGTGGATCCGCTAACGGCGAAATCTCCACCAAATCCAGATCTGCTTCATCGGCCATACGCAATGCTTCCACGATGGTCACGATACCGAGGGGTTCCTTTTCGACACCAATGAGCCGCACCTGGGGTGCGGTAATCATCTCATTCATGCGCTGCGATTTATCTTGTGCTATTGCAATATCTCCACTTGAACAATACTAAGCCGCGCTACCCGGTTTTAGTTTCGGTTTGCAGACGCTGAAGCAAGGCTTCCAACGTCATTTGCCCGAGATCCTCACCACTGCGGGTTCGCACGGCCACCAAACTTCCTTCCACTTCCTTATCCCCGATGATCAGCTGATAAGGCAATTTCTGCAAGCTATGTTCGCGTATTTTATAGGTAATCTTCTCATTACGCAAATCCAGTTTAATGCGCAGCCCGGCAGCCCGCAATTTATGCGCGACCTGGGTCACATATTCTTCCTGCGCCTGCGAAATATTCATCAGAACAAGCTGGACCGGCGACAGCCACAGCGGGAAAGCTCCCGCATGGTGCTCGATCAGGATGCCGATGAAGCGTTCCATCGACCCGAGTATCGCGCGATGCAGCATCACCGGGGGTTTGCGGCTGTTGTCCTCATCCACGAACTCGGCGCCTAGGCGCACCGGCAAGTTGAAATCCAGCTGTATCGTGCCGCACTGCCACAGGCGGCCCAGGCTGTCTTTCAGCGTGAATTCGACCTTGGGGCCGTAAAACGCGCCCTCGCCCGGCTGGACGTCATAAGCAAGACCGTTTTGCTTCAGTGCCGATGCCAGACCGGCTTCAGCCTTGTCCCAGGTCTCATCCGACCCTACCCTTTTATCGGGGCGGGTAGAAAGCTTGACCAGCACTTCGTTGAAACCAAAGTCCCGGTATACCTCGTTCAGCATCACGATGAACTGCGACACCTCGGACTGCACCTGCTCTTCGGTACAGAAGATATGGGCATCGTCCTGGGTAAAACCGCGCACCCGCATCAAGCCGTGCAGCGAACCGGATGTCTCGTTGCGGTGGCAGGAGCCGAACTCCGCCAAGCGTAATGGCAGATCGCGATAACTGTGCAGGCCATGGTTGAATATCTGCACATGCCCGGGGCAGTTCATCGGCTTGACCGCGTAATCGCGATTTTCCGACGCGGTGGTGAACATGTTGTCGTGATAGTTTTCCCAGTGCCCGGATTTCTCCCACAGGATGCGGTCCATGATGGTCGGCGTGCGCACTTCCTGATAGCCATGCTCGATGAACTTGCGGCGCATGTATTGCTCGACTTCCTGCCACAGCGTCCAGCCCCTGGGATGCCAGAACACCATGCCGGGCGACGAATCCTGCATATGGAACAGTTCCAGCTGCTTGCCCAGCTTGCGGTGGTCGCGCTTCTCCGCCTCCTCGAGCTGATGCAGATAAGCGTCCAGTTCGTCCTTCTTTGCCCACGCCGTGCCGTATATGCGCTGCAGCATCTCGTTCTTGGAATCGCCGCGCCAGTATGCGCCGGCCAGCTTCATCAGCTTGAACACTTTCAGCTTGCCGGTCGACGGCACATGCGGGCCGCGGCACAGATCGGTGAAATCACCCTCGGTATACAGCGACACATCCTGGTCGGCGGGAATGGAGGCAATGATCTCAGCC
>CAZCKZ010000054.1:0-9923 GCA_964499395.1 uncultured Gallionella sp.
CGGATTCGTTGCGGTGCTCGGCTGGCGCGGGCTGGACAGTATCGTGAGGGCGCGCATCGCGCTCACCAGCGACCTCGAGCAGACACGCGGAATGCAGCTCACCTTCGCCCAGTTGCAGAGCGATTGCGCGCATCTGGCCAGCCCGTTGGTCATTCCCGGCAGGATTCCGCTCGCGATTGGCCAGGGGCAGCTCACGATGGTACGCACGGTGTATGCCGACAACCAGCCGTCCCGCCTGCAGGTGATCAGCTACCGGGTCAATAACGGTTTGCTGACACGCCGCGAATCTGCTGCAACCCGCGATTTGCGGAAACTGGATTTTTATTGGCAAAACGCCGTCAACGATACCGATACGAGTCAGCCGGTGGTGCTGCAATCGGATGTGGCTGACATGGCGGTGCGGCTTTGGATCAACGGAAGCTGGCGCACGAAAGCCGATGCAGTGATAACGATAGCGGGGCCAGCCGCGACTCAGTCGGCACCCACCGGGCTGGAAGTCACGATGCAATTGCGCGGGCGCGATGGCAGCATGCTGAAAATATTTTTGCTGGGGGCAGTGTGAAAGCACGTCCCGCTCCGCCAAACCGGCAGCGCGGTGTCGCAGTGATCATTGCGCTGTTGCTGACGACGCTGGCAATCACCATCGTCGCCAGTCTTTTCTGGCAGCAGCAAGTGCAAGTCCGCTCGATCGAGAATCAGCGCCTGCAACTGCAAAAACAATGGATACTGCGCGGCGCGCTTGATTGGGCCGGCCTGATCCTGCGCGAGGACGCCAAGTATTCCAGCGTTGATACCATGGATGAACCCTGGGCTACCCCGCTCGCTGACACGCGACTCGGTCAATATGTCGATAACGGACGGGCCGACGCCGATGCCGCGGATGCAATCCTGTCTGGCAATATCACTGATGCCCAGGCACGCTACAACCTGACCAACCTTTGCCAGAACGGGACAATCAACCCCGTCGAGGTCGCCGCCTTCGCGCAACTGCTGAATAACGCAAGAATCGATCCGTCGCTTGCGCAGGCAACTGCAAACCTGATGGCGGATGCCCAGCAAAAACCCGTCGCAAGCGATGCAAATGCCCAGGCTAAAACAGGTCCGCTGCCGATGAATCTTACCCAGGTTGATGACTTGCTCGCGGTGCCGGGCTTCACTCCGGAGATGCTCGCCAGGATAAGAGATTTTGTGATCTTCCTGCCGCACGCCACACCGGTGAACGTGAACACCGCCCCGGCCGAAGTACTGGCTGCCATCAGCACGCTTTCGATTTCTGACGCAACAGCGCTGGTGGCCAGCCGCAACACCGCAACCTTTCGTAATCCCGGCGATTTCATGCTGCTCATGCATGCAAATCATTTGATCGTGGCAAACGTGTCGGTTTCGACCAATTACTTTCTGGTCAATGGTAAAGTACGCATGAACCGCGCCGAGCTGGAGGTTCAAGCGTTGATCGAACGAAATGGTGTCAACACCAAATTGATCTGGATTCGGGAATATTAAGCCAATTAGCGAGAAAACTTGAGCACACTCTATATCCGCTTGCCTTCCAGGGCCGTTGCCGACAGCGTGCCCGACTGGCTTGCCCTTGCCTGTCCGTTCGCACTTGTATCGCATGCCGGTGCAATCGAGCGCCAGGGCACGGCGCCATTCTTCGACTTGGCCGATTCAGCGGCAAAGGCGCAGCAGGTGGTGGTGCTGTTGGCCGCCGGCGATGCCGGCATATTGCGCTTGAAAGTGCCGCCGCTGTCCGCAGCCAAGCTGAAAGCCGTTTTGCCCAACCTGGTGGAAGAACAATTGCTGTGCGACCCTGCCGATTGCGTGATCGTTGCGGGCGGATTATCCGAGGGCTTGCGCACCATCGCGGTGGTGCAGCGTGCGTGGCTCGACAGGCTGACCAGTGCATTGATATCGTACGGTGCCCGTCACATCTCGGTATTGCCGGCGCAATTGTGCCTGCCCTGTCAAACCGATCAGCCGGGCAGCGTGACCGCTGCCATCGCTGACCGTAATGACGCGGGGAAGAATGCCATTATCGACATGACATTGCGCCTGTCGGAGCAGGACGGCATCGGTTTGGCAATCACGCCTGCGACTAACCAGGGCGAAGAACCGGAACAGAACATATCTGCGGTGGAGGAAGTCATCCGGACTATATCCGCGGTGGTCCCGGAAGCGCCGATCACGCTGTATGTGCCGCAATCGTGGGTGCGCGCTTATCAGGAAACGGTTAACGAAACGGTCGGGCTGAGCAAACGCATCAGCGTTTCTGCTGACAACTGGTCGCGCTGGATTGCCGGCACCAATGCCGCGACGCTGGATCTGATGACAGGCATGGGCAAGGGAACAGGCCCAAAAACGGACTGGCGCCCGTGGCGCTGGCCACTGGCACTGGCTGCTGCAATTCTGGTGATCAATGTGAGCGCATTGAATATCGACTGGTGGCACATGAAAAGCGAATCCCGTTCATTGCGCGCTGCCATGATCCAGATCTACAAGTCGGCTTATCCGAAGGAGTCCGTGATCATCGATCCGATCGCACAGATGCAGCAGAAGATCGCGATTGCCAAACACAATTCAGGGCGGGCCGCACCGGACGACTTTACCGCGATCACAGCTGCCTTTGGCGAGGCCTGGGCCGGCGCCATGGCAGCGGCGGGAAGATCAACTGCGATAGCCGCAATCGAATATCACGACCACAGCCTGTTCGTGCGCCTGAAACAAGGCGGAGAGGTACCGACAAATCAGATGCAGGCGGCGCTGGCGAGGCACGGCCTGTCGCTGACCCTTGGGACGCCCGGACAATCGGGCGCTGTCGCCTGGCAAATCAGGAGCGCGAAATGAGTCTTGCCGACCTGATCAATCAGTCCAGCCTGTCTTTCTCGGAATTCTGGGCGGCCCGCAATGCGCGCGAACGGACCCTGCTTGCCGTGGCCGCGCTGGTGGTTGCATTTGGCCTGGGCTATGCCGTGCTGATCGATCCCGCACTGACCGGCCGCGAACAATTGAACAGGAGTCTGCCCGTGTTGCGCCAGCAGGTGGCGCAGATGCGGGCATTGTCCAAACAGGCTGCGCTGCTTTCCGAAAAACCCGCTGCGCCGCCAATTGCCATGTCCAGGGAAAGTATCGAAGCGGCGCTTGCACGTTACAGCCTGAAGGCGCAAAACGTGACGCTGAGCGGCGATTTTGCGAAGGTGCAACTCAGCGCGGTTTCCTTTGCCAACATGCTCTCGTGGCTGGACGATATGCAAAGGACCGCGCTGCTTTCAGTGACCGATGCAGATATCGTTGCGCTGCCCCAGCCCGACATGATCAATGCGACGATTACGTTGCGTCAACCCGCACATGAATAATTTGATTGCAAGCCAGGCTTTGGACAGACATGGAAAGGGGATGCATTGCGCCGTCTCGTGATATGGTTGATGGCAGGAATATTAAGTGCCGCGTTCACCGTGTTGATGTTTTTTCCGGCGAACTGGATAACGCCCATGGTGGAAAAGCAAACCGCGGGCCGCTTGACGCTCGGTGATGCGCGTGGCACATTGTGGCGCGGCTCGGCCTTCCTTGGCGGGGCAGCCAGCGGCAACGATCCGCTGACCCCGCTGTTGCCGGGACGCTTCTCGTGGCGATTGTCACCTTTGGTATTGCTGGGCGAAGTAAACGCCGAATTGGAAAATGCCGAGTCACTGTCACAACCGGTCACCGTGACGGGCAACTGGCATCAATTGAATGTGAGCCCGGGGGCAATTTTATTACCGGCGGAACGGTTGGCCGCGCTGGGCGCGCCGCTGAATACAATACAGCCGTCCGGCCAGATGCAATTGTCATGGGAACCGCTGCAATTGACGCGGCAGCATGGAACGCTCGGGATAGTCGGCATGATGCAACTTGCAATGAATGGTATCGGGTCGCGGCTGTCTCCGATCAAACCGCTGGGCAGCTATGATCTGGAACTGGATTGGCACGGTTTGCTGGCAGATGTAAAACTCAAAACAGTCAGCGGGCCGATGCTGTTGAGTGGTTCAGGCAGCTTCACCAACGGACGGCTGCAGTTTTCCGGCACGGCTCAGGCGGAAGCAGGACAGGAACAGAGGCTGGCGAATTTTCTGAATTTGCTGGGACAGCGCCGCCAGGAAGGCGGCAAAGACGTTATTGCGCTAGAGTTCAAATGAAAAAATATAAATTGCACATGAATGGAATATTGGCAGCATCCCTGCAATCACCGGCATGGCAGTGCTGCAGTGCTGCGATAATCCTGCTGTTCGCAGCAGCGACCATGCAGCAGGCGCTGGCGCAGGATTCCGGCACTGAAGGAATTTCCGCCCCAAGACCAACCACCGCCACCCATATCATCCCTGCCGCGAATGAAACCGCCCTTTCGAACAAGGATAATGCGGCGAACAGGGATACCGGGGCGAACAAGGGTACGCTCAATTTCGTCGATGCCGATATCGAGTCCGTGATCGCCGCGGTCGGCGATTACACCAATACCACGTTCATCATCGACCCGCGTGTCAAAGGCACGCTCACCCTGGTATCCGAGAAACCGCTCACCAAGGCCCAGGCATTTCAGCTATTGGGCTCGGTGTTGCGCTTGCGCGGCTACACGATCGTCAGCGGCAGCGGCTACAGCAAAGTGGTACCGGAAGCGGAAGCCAAGCTGCAGGCGGGCCCGCTTCAAGCCGGCTCCGGCCGGGCCGGCAGAGTGCGCGGCGACCAGATCGCGACGCGGGTCTTTCATCTGAATTTTGAATCCGCGGCCAGTCTGGTGCCGGTATTGCGCCCGCTGATCTCGCCCAACAACACCATCAACGCCAACCCGAACAACAACACACTGATCATCACCGATTACGCCGACAACCTGCTGCGGCTGGGCAAGATAATCGCTGCGCTGGACGGACCCCCGAACAGCAATCTGGATGTGGTGCCTGTCCGTTATGCGGTTGCCACCGATATAGCCGTGACGGTTAATCGTTTGCTGAATCCGGGCGGGACACCGGCAGCAAATGCGATCAGCGTGCTGGCTTATCCCCGCACCAACTCGGTCGTCGTGCGCGCGCCGTCGGAAGCGCGCGCTGATCTGGCAAAAGCGCTGATTGCAAAACTGGACCAGCCGACCGCACAGCCGGGCAATGTGCATGTGGTCTACCTGAAGAATGCAGAGGCGACCAAGCTTGCGCAAACCCTGCGTGCGGTGGTGTCATCGGACACTTCGGCGATGAACACGGCATCAACATCACCGTCAACGCCGTCACCTTCCCCTTTGGCAAAGGCATCGCTGACCAGCGGGGGGGCAGCCGGGTTCATTCAGGCCGATCCAACCACCAATACGCTGATCATCACTGCCAGCGAACCCGTTTACCGCGATTTGCGCAGCGTCATCGACCAGCTGGATGCGCGCCGGGCCCAGGTCTATATCGAATCCCTGATCGTCGAAGTGTCGGCTACCAAAGCAGCGGAATTGGGCGTGCAATGGGCCGGTCTGTCGGGGGATGCCAGCAGCAATACCCGAGTCGGGGCCGTAACCGGTTTCAACACCGGGGGCAACAATCTGATCAGCCAGGCCGCAGCAAGAGCCGCCGGCTCCATTCTGCCGCCGGGCAACGGCTTGACCCTCGGTGTGTTCAACCAGACCGGTCTGGGCGCGTTGGCCCATGCACTTGAGTCGGACAGCAGCGCAAATATCCTGTCCATGCCCAACCTGATCACGCTGGACAATGAAGAAGCAAAGATCATCGTCGGCCAGAACGTGCCGTTCATTACCGGCCAGTACACCACCGCCGCCTCGTCTGGCGGGAGTGCGGGCGTGAATCCGTTCCAGACAGTCGAGCGCAAGGATATCGGTTTGACGTTGCGGGTGAAGCCGCAGATATCGGAAGGCGGCACGGTCAAGATGGCGATCTATCAGGAAACCTCGGGCATTGATAATAGCGTCAGCACTGGCGGGGCCGGACTCGCCACCACCAAACGCTCGCTCGATACCAATGTGCTGGTGGATGACGGACAGATCATCGTGCTGGGCGGTTTGATCGATGACAATATGCAGGACAGCGTCGAGAAAGTGCCGGTGCTGGGCAGCATTCCGATCATCGGCGGTTTGTTCCGGTACAAAACGAAAAATCACGTCAAACGCGACTTGATGGTATTCCTGCGGCCGACCATCATACGCAACAACGAACAGAGCGTGGACCTGGCTGCGGATCGCTACGATTACATCCGCGATGCGGAAATCAACAGACAACCGGGGCAGAACAACATTTTGCCGAAAATGGATGCGCCAGAGTTGCCGCCGCTGCAGGATGGCCACATGGTCGGCGGACCGTTATTCAAACAGGCCAAACCCGCTGCTCCGGCCGGCACGCCCCAGGCGCTTCCGCAACAGCCTCCAGCGGCTGCGCCGCAATAGCAATTTGCGATGAGCAACCCTGTGACGGACACTCGCCTGCTCCCCTACGCATACGCCCGCGACTTCTCGCTGCTGGCGCAGCGCGGCGGCGCGGCGGATGGCGCTGTCGAAGTCTGGATATCCGACGCAACCGCGCCGGCTTCAATCGCTGAAGTGAGCCGCTGTTTCGGGCAAGTCAGACTGAAAGCGATGCCGCGAACCGAACTCGAAGCGGCGATCGCCAAAGCCTATGCCGGTTCGGGCGGCGATGCTGCGCAGGTCATCGATGAATACGAATCCGATCTCGACCTGGCAAAGCTGATGCAGGACATGCCTGCGGTCGAAGACCTGCTGGAATCTGCCGATGATGCACCGGTGATCCGCATGATCAACGCGCTGCTGACGCAGGCATTGCGGGAGGGTGCTTCGGATATCCATATCGAGCCGTTCGAGCAGATTTCGGTGGTGCGTTTCCGCATAGACGGCAGCCTGCGCGACGTGGTCAAACCAAAAAAGGCGATCCATGCCTCGCTGATCTCGCGCATCAAGATCATGGCGCAGCTCGACATCGCCGAGAAACGCCTGCCGCAGGACGGACGCATCACGCTGCGCGTCGGCGGCAAGCCGGTCGATGTGCGGGTATCCACGTTGCCCACCGGCCACGGCGAGCGCGCGGTGTTGCGCCTGCTCGACAAGGAAGCAGGCCGCCTCGACCTGCAGAATCTGGGCATGAGTCCGGATGTGCTGGCGCAATTCGACAAGCTGATCTCGCAGCCGCACGGCATCGTGCTGGTCACCGGCCCGACCGGTTCCGGAAAAACCACCACGCTGTATGCCGCGCTGTCGCGGCTGAACGACACCCGCACCAATATTCTGACAGTCGAGGATCCGATCGAATATGAACTGAGCGGCATCGGCCAGACCCAGGTCAACCCGCGCATCGACATGACGTTTGCCAAGGCGCTACGCGCGATCCTGAGACAGGATCCGGACATCATCATGATCGGCGAGATCCGCGACCTGGAAACCGCGCAGATTGCGGTGCAGGCATCGCTGACCGGCCATCTGGTGCTGGCAACCCTGCACACCAATGATTCCGCTGCCGCGGTCACCCGCCTGCTCGACATGGGCATCGAACCGTTCCTGTTGTCGTCATCGCTGCTCGGCGTGGTCGCGCAGCGCCTGGTGCGCAAACTGTGCGAGCACTGCAAGCGGTATGACGGCGAATTCTGGCACGAGGTCGGTTGCGATAAATGCGGCCACACTGGCTATCATGGCCGTGTCGGCGTGTATGAATTGTTGCTGACCACCGAACAGATACGCGCGCAAATCCATAACCTTGCATCGGAAGCCGACATCCGTGCCACCGCCCAGCAAAACGGGATGCGCACCATGCGCGAGGACGGCGAACGCTGGCTGGCAGACGGCACGACGACGCAGGCGGAATTGCTGCGCGTCACCAAGGACTAACTGGTAAGGACACAGCATGCCGGCATTCAGTTACGAAGCAGTCGATGCGGCTGGCGTAAGCAAGAAAGGCGTGGTCAATGCCGACAGCGCGCGTGCCGCGCGCTCCGACCTGCGCACGCAGGGTCTGGTGCCGGTCTCGGTCGTCGCGATTGAGGCGCAACTCGACGAAGCGGGAGCGACCAAACGCGGCGCATTCGGCGATCACCTTTCCACGATCGAGCTGGCGCTGTTCACCCGCCAGCTTGCCAGCCTGCTCGAAGCCAGCCTGCCGCTGGAACAGGCGCTGTCGGCATTACTGGAACAGGCTGAGCGCAACTACACGCGCGACCTGATCGCCTCGATACGCGCCGAAGTAATCGGCGGTGCGTCGCTGTCCGATGCGCTGGCGCGTCATCCGCGCGACTTCGCCGATATCTACCGCGCACTGGTCGCATCCGGCGAGCAGATCGGCCAGCTGACGCGGGTGCTGTCCCGGCTTTCCGACTACATCGAACGGCGCAATGCACTAGTGCAAAAGGTCAAGCTTGCGTTCACCTATCCGGCGATCGTCACCGTGGTGGCCTTTTTAATCGTGATCTTTCTGCTGACCTATGTGGTTCCGCAGATCGTGTCGGTGTTCGCCAACACCAAACAGAAGCTGCCGTTCCTGACCACGGTGATGCTGGACGTTTCGGATTTCGTGCGTAGTTACGGATGGATCGTCTTGCTGGTTGTGATCGCGCTGGGATTTGCCTGGCGCCGTGCGTTGAAAAATCCCGCGATCAAAATGCGCTGGCATACCTGGCTGCTGAATGCGCCGATGTACGGAAGATTCGAGCGCAGCCTCAACACGTCCCGCTTTGCCAGCACACTGGCGATCACCACCGGTTCCGGGGTGCCGATATTGCGCGCGTTGCAGACCAGCCGCGACACGCTGACCAATGTCGCGATGCGCGCACAGGTCGAGGAAGCCACCAACAGCGTGCGCGAAGGTGTCAGTCTGGCGCGCGCGCTGTCGGCACACAAGCATTTCCCGGCCATGCTGATACACATGATCCGCGCCGGTGAAGTCACCGGGGAATTGCCGGCGATGCTGGAACGTGCCTCCAACGCGCAGGAGCAGGATCTGGAGCGCCGCGCGATGACCATGGCCAGTTTGCTGGAACCGGCCTTGATACTGGCAATGGGCGTGGTAGTGTTGCTGATCGTGCTGGCCGTGCTGATGCCGATTATCGAGATCAACCAACTGGTACGCTGACGTTATACTGAAGCGCGATATGCTCGGGCACTGATATTTAAGGAATGCAATGAAACGCTGGCCGCTTATCACAAGTTTTGCATTGTTCATCGCGCTGTGCGTATCGGCTGCATATTGGGCGATGCAATTGTTCAATCCGCCGCTGCGCGCGGTTGCGGCACCACCGCAGAGCACCCAGGCCGGGCCAAACATTGAAGCGGCGGCCGGCCTGCTGGGCGGCTATACAAACGCGGTCGTTTCCAGCAATTTCCAATTGAAGGGCGTGGTAATGGCGAGCAATCCGGCAGACAGTGTTGCGATACTGGCGGCGAACGGAAAAAAACCGCAAGTAGTCAGAACCAATGCGGAAGTGGTGCCCGGTGTCACGGTCAAGGAAGTGCAGCGCGACCATGTATTGTTATCCGAACGCGGGGTGATCAAACGGGTCGAATTGCCCAAGGACACGAAACGCAGATAATGCCTTGTTTCATGCAAACAATTGCGATGCTGCGATTTTCAACCCGTTTAATAACGTTTAATAACAAGGAAGTAACTGCAATGCTCAAGCTTGTATCGCGGCCTGTTCCAGAATATACGGCGGTCTTGCCTTTACGTCAGGCGCCTTAGCCTCGCTCAGCATGCTCCACATTCGCGAAATTGACCATCTTGTTCTGCGCGTGCTCAATCTTGACCGGATGTTGCAATTTTACTGCGGCGCATTGGGCTGTTCGGTGGAACGCAAGGAGAAAGAAATCGGTCTGGTGCAATTGCGGGCCGGTCGATCCATCATTGATCTGATTCCAGTCGAAGGGAAACTGGGCCGCGCTGGTGGGGCGGCGCCAGGAGTCGAGG
>CAZCKZ010000055.1:0-9749 GCA_964499395.1 uncultured Gallionella sp.
TCCCACCGTGGGTTTTTACGCAAAATTCTCGGTGCTGAATGCCGTCGTGCAATCCGGGCACATCTGGTTGGCTGTCGCGGCGGTACTGTTCTCTCTGATCGGCGCGTTCTACTATTTGCGCATCGTCAAACTGATGTATTTCGATGCGCCGGAAAGTCACGAACCGATCATCTTCGCGCAGGATTCCACGCTGCTGATCAGTCTGAACGGATTGGGCCTGTTGATACTCGGTTTGCTGCCCGGCACGCTGATGTCGGTTTGCGCGGTGTCTGTCCAGCAATCCCTGTTGCTGCATTAGGGAACGCTAAAAATCCAGATTTGCGAGCCGCCGCTTTGCGGCTTGCCTGCTGACCCCGCTTTATCCCAACTGATATATCAACTGATATGACTAGCCATCTGACTAACCCGGCAAAAGACGCTGGGCAAGCCATTGGTTATAGCCATTCCACTAAGCCGCCAAAAATCGGCGCCCAAGTGGCCGGTTATGCTGCATTGCGGGAAAAATTTCTTGCTTGCATTTACCCCAGATGCGGCGCGGCAAAACGAAGTTTCAGTGCAGGGTAACCTTCAGGCTGGCCGCAACTAAAATTTTTCCCGCACCTTGCTGACGATTCCGCACGGGATGCTTTCGCCCGCAGCGGATCGGCGTCCCCTTGCGGGGCATTGGGGCGAACGCCGAATTTTAGGGGCACCCTAAAGCCGGCATGACACTCTTGCCGGATTTTGATAGAAGGTCATTTTACGGTATCATCGCGACCCATGACCAAGTACATTTTTATTACCGGCGGCGTTGTCTCTTCTTTAGGAAAAGGCATCGCCGCCGCTTCGCTTGCAGCTATCCTTGAATCGCGCGGGCTGAAGGTGACGATGCTCAAGCTCGACCCATACATCAACGTTGATCCCGGCACCATGAGCCCGTTCCAGCATGGGGAGGTTTTCGTGACCGAGGACGGTGCGGAGACCGACCTGGATCTGGGTCATTACGAGCGCTTCATTTCCGCCAAGATGCGCAAGTCCAACAACTTTACCACCGGCCAGATATACGACAGCGTGATCCGGAAGGAACGGCGCGGCGAATATCTCGGCAAGACCGTTCAGGTGATTCCGCATATCACCAACGAAATCCAGGAATTCATCGAACGCGGTGCGGCCGCTTCGCATGATGGCAACGCCGATGTGGCGATCATCGAAATCGGCGGGACGGTCGGTGATATCGAGTCGCTCCCTTTTCTCGAAGCCGCGCGGCAGATGGGTTTGCGCTTGGGGCGCAACCGGGTCGCTTACGTGCATCTCACCCTGGTTCCTTACATCGCCACCGCCGGTGAACTGAAGACCAAACCGACCCAGCACAGCGTGCAGAAGCTACGCGAGATCGGTATTTTTCCGACTGCGCTGATCTGCCGCGCAGACAGGCCAATACCCGATGACGAGCGCGCCAAGATTTCGCTTTTCGCCAATGTGCGCGAAGAGGCGGTGATTTCGATGTGGGACGTGGACAGTATTTACAAGGTGCCGCAAATGCTTAACCAGCAGGGCCTGGACCGCATCGTCTGCGAAGAGCTGAGGCTCGATCTGCCGCCCGCCGATCTGTCGGTATGGTCAAAACTGGTGACCGCGCTGGAAAATCCGGAGCATCGGATCACCATCGGCATGGTCGGAAAATATGTCGACCTGACCGAATCCTACAAGTCGCTTATTGAGGCGCTGCGTCATGCCGGGATACATACCGCAACACAGGTGAAAATCGAATATATTGATTCCGAAGCGCTTGAAACCGCCGGTACACAAGGGTTGGAGCATTTCGATGCGATACTGGTTCCGGGCGGATTCGGCAAACGCGGCACGGAAGGCAAGATTGCCGCGATCCGTTTTGCTCGCGAAAACAAAGTGCCTTATCTCGGCATCTGTCTCGGCATGCAGCTGGCAGTGATCGAGTTTGCGCGCCATGTGGCGGGCATGGGAGATGCGAACAGCACCGAATTCAACCCGGTTACCGAACATCCTGTGGTCGCGCTGATCACCGAATGGCTAGACGCGCGACAACGATTCCGATCTGGGCGGAACCATGCGCCTCGGCTCGCAGCGCTGCCCGATCAAACCCGGCACCATGGCGCAGCGCATTTACGGCGAAGAAGTCAACGAACGCCACCGCCATCGCTATGAAGTCAACAACCATTACGTCCCCGAACTGGAGAAATCCGGACTAATCATTTCAGCGCGCACACCCAGTGAAGAATTGCCGGAGATCATGGAATTGCCGAAATCATTGCATCCGTGGTTCATGGGCGTGCAGTTCCATCCCGAATTCACCTCCACACCGCGCAGCGGACATCCATTGTTCAAATCCTTTGTGGAAGCGGCTTTGCAGCGCCAGGCGACTCGTGCAAAAGAAAAGGCGGCGGCGTGAAACTCTGCAACTTCGATGTGCAGCCCGGACACGGCGGCGCGGAGCGCTCGGCAACAAAGTCAGGCAACCCACTATGCGATAAATCGCATGTGGAATTGACATGGCGGGAAGGGCATGCCCGACATCAGACTGTGAGTGTTGAATTATGAAGCTGTGTGGATTTGATGTTGGCCTGGATCGCCCGCTGTTTCTGATTGCCGGCCCGTGCGTGATCGAGTCGCAGCAGATGGCGATGGATACCGCAGGCAAGCTGAAAGAAATTTGCAACGAGTTGCAGATAAACTTCATCTACAAATCGTCCTATGACAAGGCCAATCGCAGTTCGGGAAAATCGTTTCGGGGCTTTGGTCTGGACGCAGGCCTGAAGATTCTCGGCGAAGTGAAAGCCCAATTGAACGTGCCGGTGTTGACCGACGTGCACAGCATCGAGGAGATCGCGCCAGCCGCGGCAGTGGTTGATGTGCTGCAAACCCCGGCGTTCCTGTGCAGACAGACCGATTTCATCCATGCGGTTGCGAAATGCGGTCGCCCGGTGAATATCAAGAAGGGGCAGTTTTTGTCGCCGTGGGATATGCAGAACGTGGTGGAGAAGGCGCGCGAAGCGAGCGGCTCGGACAATATCATGGTATGCGAGCGCGGTGCATCTTTCGGCTACAACAACCTGGTGTCGGACATGCGCTCGCTTGCAGTGATGCGCAACACCGGTTGCCCGGTGGTGTTCGATGCAACCCACTCGGTGCAATTGCCCGGCGGGCAGGGTACGGTCAGCGGCGGACAGCGCGAATTCGTGCCGGTGCTCGCGCGCGCGGCAGTGGCAGCGGGGATTTCCGGGTTATTCATGGAAACGCATCCGAATCCCTCCAAAGCGCTGTCGGACGGGCCGAACGCGTTCCCGCTCGGGCATCTGAAGGAATTGTTGCTGGCACTGAAATTGCTTGATAAAACGGTGAAACAGCAGGGGCTGATTGAAGAAAAAATCGATTTGAAAAACGTTTAGAAGAAGGAAGAAGGCAAAAAAATGAGTGCAATAGTTGATGTTATCGCCCGCGAGATTCTGGATTCGCGCGGAAACCCGACCGTGGAAGCGGATGTATTGCTGGAATCCGGAGTGATGGGGCGTGCCGCCGTGCCGTCCGGCGCATCCACCGGCGAGAAGGAAGCGATCGAGTTGCGCGATGGCGACAAGCAGCGCTATCTGGGCAAGGGTGTCTTGAAGGCAGTGGAGAATGTCAACACCGAAATCGCAGAAGCGATCATCGGCCTGGATGCCGCCGAACAGGCCTTCATCGACCAGACCATGGTCGAGCTTGACGGCACTGAAAGCAAATCACGCCTTGGTGCGAATGCGATTCTGGCTGTTTCCATGGCGGTGGCGCGAGCCGCGGCTGAGGAGAGTGGACTGCCGCTGTATCGCTATCTCGGCGGTGCCGCCCGCATGGAAATGCCCGTGCCGATGATGAATGTCATCAATGGCGGCGCACATGCGACGGGCGGGGCAGACATGCAGGAATTCATGATCATTCCGGTCGGCGCGCAGAGTTTCCGTGAAGCGTTGCGCACCGGCGCGGAAGTTTTTCATGCCCTGAAAGCGGTATTGCACAAGCGCGGCTTGCCGACAACGGTCGGTGATGAAGGCGGTTTCGCTCCCGCACTGGGCTCCAACGAGGCTGCATTGAAAGTGATCGTCGAAGCCATCGAGGCAGCCGGCTACGTGCCGGGTTCGGATGTGGCGATCGGCATGGATCCGGCGGCATCGGAATTCTACAAGGATGGCAAATACCACCTCAAGGCCGACGGAATGGTGCTGAACTCCAAACAGATGGTCGACCTGTATGCCACCTGGGTGGACAAGTACCCCATCATCAGCATTGAGGACGGCATGAGCGAACACGACTGGGACGGATGGGAAATGCTGACTAAACGTCTCGGCAAAACCATCCAGCTGGTCGGCGACGATATCTTTGTGACCAACACCAAGATACTGCGCGAAGGGATCAAGCGCGGTATCGCCAATTCTATCCTGATCAAAGTCAACCAGATCGGCACCCTGACCGAAACCTTCGCCGCGATTGAGATGGCCAAACGCGCCGGTTATACCGCAGTGATCTCGCACCGCTCCGGCGAGACCGAGGACAGCACCATCGCCGATCTGGCAGTGGCCACCAATGTGCTGCAAATCAAGACCGGTTCGATGTCGCGCTCGGACCGCATGGCGAAATACAATCAACTGTTGCGCATCGAAGAAGACTTGGGTGACACTGCCTCTTATCCGGGACGCGATGCGTATTATCAGCTTGGCTGATGCGTGCGGTCACACTGATACTGGTTGCACTGCTACTGCTGCTACAGTACCCGCTGTGGCTGGGCAAAGGCAGCTGGTTGCAGGTGTGGGATTTGCACCGTCAGGTCGAGGCGCAACAACAACTCAATGAGCAGACTAAAATGCGCAATGCGGTGCTCAATGCAGAAGTGCTTGATCTCAAGCAGGGGACGGCGGCTATCGAGGAACGCGCACGCAGCGAACTGGGCATGATCAAACGCAACGAGGTTTTCTATCAGATACTGGAAGATCCGCAGCCGCAATCGACAGGCAAACATGCTGCGCAACCTTCTGCAATTGCCGGCGCCCGGCACTGAACCTTATTCCATTCAACCGGGCTCCCGGTTTGACTTGCGCTCAAGCTCTTCCGCAAAAATCAAATTTTGCATGATTTATCTGGTTGTTCGCGTACGCGCAGCCGGTTCAGCCGGTGATGTGTACTGTAAACAGCCGAGAATCGCGGCTTCGCCCGGGATTATATGTAACATATTGAATAAATATGATAATAATTTTATTCGCGGCTGCGCAGTCCGGCTGTGCAGAACCGCCATGGCGCCGATTACCGTTCATCAGAATAAAGCAACCGCTTATTCCCGCAGTTTTTGACTTCCCGTCGGTTGTTCAATATTCTGTACCCACTTGGCAAACTTGCTGAAAAGCAGGGGCGCAAAGTCACCGGCCTAAGGGAAACTATGGCAGCGGGACTGCGGCACGGAAAGTCTTCCGTGTGCGTTACCCACTTGCCTCCTGTGCCATTCGGAAACATGAATAGGAGAGCAAAATGAAAACTTGCATTTCTGGTTCTTATTTCATGCGGGCACAGGCAGCAATGCTGAAGCTGGGGTTTGGGCTGGTTCTGGTCGGGTATGCAATTGCCTCTCATGCAGCACAACCCGGGGTTGATGATTTTGCTCCCGGTGCCGATGTTTTATCGATCCCGCTTGCCTATTCAATCACCGGAGTCGACCGCACTTCCGGTCCTGGTACAAACAATCAGCAGCCCGGCCGATTCGGTTTCGGTAAATTGCCAAACTTGCGCCCCTATTTCGATTTGAAGAAATTGACCGCCTGGGTGACCAGCATCAGCTGGCATGTGTCTGAAGAGGACAACCACCCATCCTTTTCACCGCGACTGCAGGTGGAATCCAGGAATAGCCGAATATCGATCAGGCCGACTAGCCACTCGCTTACAGTCGAGTGGAGCTCAAAGTTGGATTGACCGTCCGGGCTTTGCACGTATCAAAAGGGCGATCCAATCACGCGCTTCACCCCGGCGCTCAGCAACAATATGCTGAAAGCGGCCAGTACCGCGGTAGCCAGCAGATGCGGGGTATCTCCCGAGAAATGAAATAGTTCACGCAGCACCGGAATATTGAATACTATCGCCAGTCCGGCGCTGCCCCCCAGCAATATCCACCAAAGCGCCGGATTCTCCCGCGACCATGCGCCCTGCCATGATACGCCCAGCGAACGATTGCTGAACACCAGCGCAATATTCCCGGTAACCATCGCAACGAACACCAGCGCACGCACGGTATTTTCTTCAAAGCCCCGGGATATCCCCCATGCATAAATAGCGGCAGCAACTGCCAAAGACGCCAGTCCCTGCAGCAAACTGCCGGCAAGCAATTTGCCGCCGAACAGCGGCAGGTTCGCCTGTCTGGGTGGTCGCTGCATGATGTCGCCTGCTTCTGGCTCGGCCTCGAAGAAGATCGAGCAAGCCGGGTCGATGATCAATTGCAGGAACATGATGTGCGCGGGCAACAACAGCAGCGGTTCACCGAGCACCACCGGCAGCAGCGCCATCCCGACGATCGGGATGTGCACAGCCAGCGCGTAACTCATCGCCTTGCGCAGGTTGTCGTAGATGCGGCGCCCCAAACGGATGGTCGCGACCAGCGAGGCAAAATCATCATTGAGCAGCACCAGACCTGCGGCTTCGCGCGCCACGTCGGTGCCGCGCTTGCCCATCGCCACCCCGATATGCGCGGCCTTCAGCGCAGGTGCATCATTCACGCCGTCGCCTGTCATCGCGACGATCTCGCCGTTGTCCTTGAACGCTTCCACCAGGCGCAGCTTCTGTTGCGGCACGATGCGCGCGAATACCTGCGCAGTGCGCAGTCTGGCGCGCAAGGCAGTATCGGATAACGTGTCCAGATCGGCGCCGGTCAATACTTGATCGGCTGGCAAGTGCAGTTCGCGGGCGATCGCCTGTGCAGTGCCGGCATGGTCTCCGGTGATCATCACCACTCGGATGCTTGCCGCATGGCATTGCGCAATGGCATCGATGACATCCGGGCGCAGCGGATCCTGCAGGCCGAGCAGGCCGACAAACAAGAACCCGATATCGTGCTGTTGCGCCGGCCATTGCTGGCTTGGCCCGAGTTCTGCACGCGCCACGCCCAGCACGCGCAGGCCCTGATCGGCCATTTCGGCAGCGACTTCCCCAATTGAAAATGCTTCTGCTGCGGGCAGGTGGCACAGGTCGACGATGGCTTCCGGCGAGCCTTTGGCCGCGACGACGTGATGCTTCCTGCCGTTGCCCTGCCAGACGTGAGACATGGCCAGGAGTTCCGGTGACAGACTGTATTCGTGGACCAATTGCCATGCTTGATGCAGGTGTTCGCTGCCGGCCAGGGTACGGTTGCCCAATTCGTGCAGGGCGCGTTCCATCGGGTCGAACGGATCGCGCTCGCTGGCAAGGATGCCGAATTCCACCAGCTCGTGCCAAGGTTCGGGCAGCGGACTGTGGCGCTCCACTTGCAACATTTCTCCGTTGCTGTACAGCTTGCTGATCACCATGCGATTCTCGGTCAGCGTCCCGGTCTTGTCGGTGCACAGCACGGTGGTCGCACCCAGGGTTTCGATCGCATCGAGACGCCGCGTCAGTACATGGCGCCGCGAGATACGCCATGCCCCGAGCGCCATGAACACCGACAGAATCACCGGGAACTCTTCCGGAAGCGAAGCCATCGCCAGGCTGATGCCGGCCAGCAGCGCATCCAGCCAGTGACCTCGCGAAATACCATACATGAGCACCAGCAGAACACAGAGTGCACCAGCGTATATCGCCAGACGGCGCACCAGCCGGTCGGTCTGAAGGCGTAGCGGCGATGTGCCCGAGCGGGTGTCCTCGAGTGATTTGCCGATCTGTCCGATGGCGCCGAATTTTCCGGTCGCGGTCACCAGTCCGATGCCACTGCCCTGCACCAGCACGGTTCCTGCGTATACGAACGGCTGATCGTCGCCACCCGGCTGGCGCATCGGAGTATCCGCGCTGCCCGGAAGTTTGCGCACCGGAACCGATTCGCCGGTCAGCATGGACTCGTCGACAGACAGGTCGTTGCAGTTCAGCAGCACCGCATCTGCGGCAACGCGGTCGCCTTCCTTGAGCAGCATCAAATCGCCCGGAACCACCTCTCGTCCCGCGATGCGTTGCTGCTTGCCGTCGCGTATCACCAATGCACGCGGGCTGGACAGGTTGCGCAATGCTTCCAGCACACGCTCGCTCTTGTGCTGCTGCGACACGGTCATAACGACGATGAGCAGCACGAAGAGCAGCAGCATCAGTGCGTCCTGGAAATTTCCCAGCAGCAGGTAAATGCCGCCCGCGGCGATCAGCAACAGGAACATCGGTTCGCGCAACACCTCGGCAACGATATGCCACAAGCTGCGCGGGTGTGGCGGATTCAGCTCGTTGTAGCCGGACGCGGCAAGGCGCTGTTGCGCTTCTGCAGTGCTCAGCCCGGAAATTAATGGTTCGTCGTTCATTGTGTTTATGCCGGTGAATCCCTCGCCTTGCGATGACGAGAGCATACAGCGATAGCGGTTAACGAGTAAATCAGACCGATGTTTGCTGGGATCGGTCAACAAAAATGCTGCACATCAAGCGCGTTTGGGGTAAATTGCGTACCCTTCTAAACAATGGAACTATAGTGGAATCGGCCTATCCTTTTGGATCCACGAGATTCAAGTGACGGTTCCACGAAATTCAGATGGTTCCATAAATTCCAGGAGTATGAAGTTATGACGCAATACAGTAAGCGCATGGTGATCGTTCATTGGCTGACTTTGGCATTATTGATCGTTGCCTGGTATCTGGGCGACAGCCTGGGCGACGCGACCGATGAGAGCAAGGCGACATTGGCCGGATACATCGTGCATATGGCGGTGGGGGGCACCGGTTTGTTGCTGGTGTTTTTTCGTTTCTATTTTCGCCGCACGGACGGGATACCCGCGCCGGTTGGCGATACGCCTATGGACAAACTGGCCAAGGGCGTTCATTACCTGCTATACACCGTGCTGTTCCTGTTGCCGCTGAGCGGTATCATGACGGTAATCAAAAGCACGACCGGCAAGGCGCTGTTGGCAGGCGACGCGAATCTGCTGCCCAAGGAACACGGTTATCACAACGTGTTTGCCCATACCGTACATGAGCTACTGGTCAATGTGCTGATTGCGCTGGTGGTGATCCATATACTCGGAGCGATCAAACATCAGTTCATCATGAAAGATGGTTTGATGGAAAGGATGATGCTGCGCAATAAAGGCTGATTTGCGTTGAACCGGATAGAGCAGGGGGCGGGTTTGATACCCGCCTTTTTTTGCAGGTTAAAAATCTGTTGCCTGCATCACCCAGCCTATCCCGCCCAGCGCACCGAAAAATATCGCCAGATGTGCCCAGCTCCACAACAGGTAGCGGCGCGATAACTTGCGCTGATCGAGATTGCTGATCAGAAACAATTGGTCCTCGCGCGGTCGGCTGATGATGTTGATATCCGGCTGTTCCTGCTCTTCGCGCATCATCCTGGCCACCTCACGTCTGGCGGCGGATCGCGCCAGCATCCATTCCTGCATGTTCAGCGTGCCGTTGTTGTCGAGATCGAAGCGCTTGAGGAGATCCGGCATATCCTTTTTCCATTCTGCCAGCAGCGCATTGAGTTCCTCGCGGGTATTGAAATCCAGGCTGCTGCCACCCTGGGTGCGAAATTGACCGATGACGTAAAGGCTGTCGTGCTCGAT
>CAZCKZ010000056.1:0-9748 GCA_964499395.1 uncultured Gallionella sp.
GAAAAATGACGCGAATGATATTCAGCTGATCGGCTCGTTGCTTCAAATGATGCACGACAGCCAGATCGACAACACAAATATATTTCGCAGCCTTGGGAATTTCGATTCGTCTGAGGATGCGGCCAACGCGGCACTGCGCGACCAGTTCATCGACCGCGCGGCATTCGATGCCTGGGCCGCCGCCTATCGCGCGCGATTGCAACAGGAACCGGGCACGGACGGCGAACGCAGAGCGCGCATGAATGCGGTCAACCCCAAATACATCCTGCGCAATTACCTTGCGCAGAATGCGATCGAACGGGCGGAGAAGCAGCGCGATTTTTCCGAGATCGACCGGCTGCTGGTGCTGCTCGGCAAACCGTTCGACGAGCAGCCGGAAATGGAAAGTTATGCCGCCGCACCGCCGGACTGGGCGCGGAAAATCGAAGTCAGCTGCTCATCCTGACAAGCAGCCGAAGCCCGGGCGGATCAGCTTTTCTTGCGCATTCCGCTTAAGCTGTATGCCCCGCCTCCCGCCACCGAAAGATACAGGAACACGAAGCAGTAAATCACCGCCAGTTCGCCGTGATTCAGGATAGGCAGGAGCCCGCCCGGTGCATGCGCCTTGAAATAGGCCACCGCCATTTCGCCGGACAGGATGAATGCGACCGGACGGGTACACAGTCCGATCAGGATCAGCGACCCGCCGACCAGCTCCAGTATCCCGGCCAGGCCGAGCAGCGAGACCAGTTGCAGGCCGTCGAACATCGCGATATGCGGAAAACCGAAAAGCTTTGCGGTGCCATGCTGCAAAAACAGGAAGCCGATCACGATGCGCATGATGCCCAGAATGCGGGGAGTCCAGACCTTGCAGGTTTCTTCGGAAAAAATCATGATTAGTCGCTCCTATAAATGTTTCGATCGAGGGATGGAATCATCTGCTGCCGGAACGGCAGTCGTGCGCCAAACGCGCACAATCTAGCATACAAAAATGCAGATTGGTTGGCGCACTTTGCGGCCCGGGGCCGGGTCAGGCCTAGGCTTTTTCAGTAGAGGACTTGCGCTGGAATAATGCAGCTACCGGCTTCTTGGTCTTCGCGACCGGGTGCTGTTCCGGCTGTTTGGGAATGGCGGCGGTGCTGCTGGGCTCATAGGGCTTGTCGAACCACGGATCATGACTGGGTTTCTTCGGTGCGGCTGGGCGCGCGTGACTGCGCTCCGCATGTTCGCCTCGCGGTGCACGGCTGCGTTCATGATGCTCGCGCGGCGCCCGGTCGGTCCGTGAACTGCTTCGCGCAGCATGCGGCACGACCGCCGTTTCCTTTTCGATCTCTTTCTTGATCAGCTTCTCGATTTCCTTCAGGTATTTCTCTTCTTCCGGCGACACCAGCGAGATCGCCTTGCCGAATGCGCCCGCGCGGCCGGTGCGGCCGATGCGGTGCACGTAATCTTCCGGTGCATGCGGGATCTCGTAATTGATCACCATCGGCAACTGATCGATATCCAGGCCGCGCGCGGCGACATCGGTGCCGATCAGCACGGTGACCGATCCGTTCTTGAACGCGTCGAGCGCCTTGATGCGTTCCAGCTGCGTCTTGTCGCCATGAATCGCATCGGCGGCAACACCCTCTTTCTGCAATTGTCTGGCGAGCCGGCTGGCCGTGAGCTTGGTCTTGGTGAACACCAGCACTTGCGACGCATCGCTGCCGCGCAACAGTTGCGCGAGCAGCACATGCTTGTCCGCCTGCTCGACCAGATACACTTTTTGCGTGACGTTCTCGGCGGTGGCATTGCTGCGCGCGACTTCGATCAATTTTGGCCGGGTCAAAAACTCCGCCGACAGTTTCTTGATCTCGGTCGAGAACGTGGCGGAGAACATCAGGTTCTGCCGCTGTTTCGGCAACAATGCCAGGATACGTTTCAGATCCGGCATGAAGCCCATGTCCAGCATGCGGTCCGCCTCATCCAGCACCAGCATCTGCACCTGATTCAACTGCACCGACTTCATCTCGATGTGATCCAGCAACCGGCCCGGCGTGGCGACCAGAATCTCCACACCCCGCTTCAGGGTCGGCGTCTGCGTCCTGATATCCACCCCGCCGAACACCACCAGCGAACGCAACTTGCAATGCTTCGCATAGGTCTTCACGCTCTGTTCCACCTGGATCGCCAGCTCCCGCGTCGGCACCAGAATCAGCGCGCGCACCGCGTGACGCGCAGGCGAAGTGCTGGAACTGGCATGCGGCAACAATTTCTGCAACATCGGCAGCACAAATGCCGCGGTCTTGCCGGTACCCGTTTGCGCGCCCGCCATCAGATCGCTGCCTTCCAGCACCAACGGGATGGCCTGAGCCTGAACAGGGGTGGGATTGGTGTAACCGGATTCGGTCAATGCCTTGAGGATTTTCAGGAGCCAGCTTTAAATCTGCAAAACTAATCGTAGTCAATTTTCTAATCTCTTCAAAATGGGCGGGAAAACGAGCTCCGCCAAGCTTCCAGACCGGCATTATACGCCTCTGGTTCAAACACACACCCGCATTAGCCTAATACTTTGATTTAATTTGGCTTCACAGGAGCAGGCGTGGTGATATGCACTCTTGTAGCCTTTAGACGAAGCTTCAGCGCTTGCGCAACGGATCGAGCAACGACGACAAACCGTTGTGATCCAGTTCATGCATCAGCGCCAGCAACTGGCCGAGTTCGCCGGGCGGAAAACCCTTGCGCGCGAACCAGTTGAGATAGTTACCGGGCAAGTCGCCGATCAGTCGGCCCTTGTATTTGCCAAAAGGCATCTCGCGCGTGACCAGCAGTTCCAGGTGTTCGTGGTTCATCTCGATAGTCGGTCCTGATTTTTGATGTCGATTCAACGCAGCAATGGTTTCTATTATGCAGGAGCGGGAATGGTTCCATGATTGAACTTTGTCGCAACGTGTTCATAGACGCTGCAGATCTCCAGGGCTATCGATGTCGGCGAGGATGCCTGCATCGTCGATGTTGACCTCGAAGACGCGGGTGCTGTCGCGCTCCAGCAAACGCCGGGCACCGTTATCGCCCTGCAGGTCCAGCAATTGGTCGTAGTAATGGGAAGCAAACCCGACCGGATGACCGCGCCTGCCTGTGTGTGATGGCGCGGCCAGGGCCGCGCCTTCCGACAGTGCGTCACGCACACCCGCGATAGCGGCCATCGGCACGGCAGGCATATCGGCCAGCCCGATCAGCCAACCGGTTGCATTGCGGTTTGCGCGCACGCCGCTGACCAGGCTGGCTGCCATGCCCTGCGCGGCATCCGCACATTCGATCCAGTTTATCTGCGCCGACCTGGTCCCGCCCAGCGCGGTTTCGATCGCGCTGCAAAATGTTTCCGCACCCGGCCTGACGACGACGGTGACCTTTCCGAACATTTCCAGCCAGGGCAGCAGGCTGTGCGCGGCGAGCGGCCGCGTCGCGCCGCGCAAGGTCAGCGGATACAGCAGCTTGTCCGAACCGAAGCGGCGCGATGCGCCCGCTGCCAGCACGACGGCGACGATGTCGTTTGCAACAGGCACCGGATCATGCTCTTGGTCTGGCACCGTCAGGCAAAAGCTTGCTGATCGAACGGCATGCGCCGCATGCGCTTGCCGGTCAGCGTGAACACCGCGTTGGCCACCGCCGGCGCGATCGGCGGCAGGCCCGGTTCGCCGATGCCGGTGGGCGCCTCGTGGCTTGCCACGAAATGCACCTCGACCCACGGCATTTCGGAATAGCGCAGCGGCGGATAATCGTTGAAATTGGATTGCATCACACGGCCCTTGTCCAGCGTGATCTCGCCATGCAACGCGGCGGAAAGTCCGTAGACGATCGCGCTCTCGATCTGCTGATGCACGCCGTCCGGATTGATCAGCTGGCCGCAATCGACCGCGGCGACCACGCGGTGCACGCGAATCCTGCTGTTTTCCAGCGACACTTCGGCGACCTCGGCCACATAGCTGTCGAACGACTTGTGCACCGCGACGCCGTAGGCATGACCGGCCCGCAATTTCTTCCTGCCCCAGCCGGCCTTTTTCGCGGCCAGTTTCAGCACACCCCGGTAACGCGAATCCGCAGGCAGCGCATCGAGCCGGTACGCGACCGGGTCCTTGTTCGCGAGATGCGCGAGTTCGTCGATCATCGTTTCGACCACGAACGCGGTATGCGAGTGGCCGACCGAGCGCCACCACTGCACCGGCACCTCGTTCTTCGTGGTGTGCAGATCGACCTGCAGGTTGGGAATCTTGTAGGGCACATCCGCTGCGCCCTCGACCGAGGTCGCATCGATACCGTTATGCACGAGAAAACCCTCGAACGGCGTGCCGGCAACGATGGACTGGCCGACGATGGTGTGCGTCCAGGCCAGCGGCTTGCCGTTTTTCGCGATGCCCGCCTCGATGCGGTCTGCCCACATCGGCCGGTAATAGCCGCCTTGCGTATCATCCTCGCGCGTCCACACCACCTTGATCGGCTGTTTGATCGCGACCGCCGCCTGCACCGCCTCGATCACGAAATCCGAGCGCGGATTCGCGCGCCGGCCGAAACCGCCGCCGAGGAAAGTGGTATGTAACTCCACCTGTTCCGGTTTGAGCCCCGCGGTCTTCGCCGCCATGTTGCGGTCCTGGGTCTGCGACTGGGTGCCGGTCCAGATGCTGCAGTGATCGGGCTTGAGGTCCACCACCACGTTGAGCGGCTCCATCGCGGCATGCGCGAGATAGGGCACCTGATATTCGGCGCTGACGGTCTTGTGCGCTTCCTTCAGGCCCTTGACGGGATCGCCGTCCTTGCGCGCCACCGCACCCGGTGTTTTTGCCAGCTCGAGATATTCCGCAAACAGCTTCGGCGTGGACAGCGCCGCACCCGGCCCTTCGTCCCAGTCGATCTCCAGCAGGTCGCGCGCGGTCTTCGCGGGCCAGAAACCGGATGCGGCAACCGCGATCCCGGTCGGCACCTGATAGACGCCCTGCACGCCCGCCACCTTGCGCGCCTCGGTTGCATCGAAGCGTTTCACCTTGCCGCCGAACACCGGGCTGCGCGCGATCACCACCGTCAGCATGCCGGGCAGATAGACGTCCAGGCCGAACTGCGCGCTGCCGTTGATCTTGGCCGGCGTGTCGAGGCGTTTGGTCCGCTTGCCGATGATCTTGAAATTCTTCGGCGACTTCAGTGCGACATGCTCCGGCAGCGGCAGCTTGTTCGCGGCATCGGCCAGCGCGCCGTAGCTCGCCCGCCTGCCGCTTTTGGCATGGATCACCTGGCTGTTCTCGGCATGGCATTCGCTTTCCGGCACGCCCCATTGCTGGGCCGCGGCGCGGATCAGCATCATCCTGCCGCTCGCGCCGACGCGCCTGAGCTGATCCCACGACGACGGGATGCTGGAACTGCCCCCGGTCATCTGCATGCCCATGCCCGGGCGGTTGTACACCGCGGCCACCGGGGCCGACACAACGCTGATGCGGCTCCAGTCGGCTTCCAGTTCTTCGGCGATCAGCATCGGCAGCGAGGTGTATACACCCTGCCCCATCTCGGACTTGTTCACCACGATCGTGATGCTGTCGTCCGGCGCAATGCGGATGAACGCGTTGGGCGGGAACACTTCTTTGGGTCGCGCATCGGCCGCCCAGGCACGGCCGCTTTTGCCCGGCAGGTAGAAGCCGATCACCAGGCCGCCCATCAATGCGGCGGAGTCCCTGATGAACTTGCGGCGCGACAGATTTTGCGCGACCGGATTATTCATGCTGGTTTCGATTTCGGTTTTCATGCGGCACCTCCTTTCTTTGCCGTCGCCGCCAACTGTACCGCCGAGCGGATGCGGCTGTAGGTGCCGCAACGGCACAGGACGCCGTCCATCGCGGCGCTGATCTGCGCTTCGCTGGGGTGCGGCGTCTCCTTGAGCAGCGCGGTGGCCGCCATGATCTGCCCGGACTGGCAATATCCGCATTGCGGCACGTCCACCTGTTTCCAGGCTGATTGCACTATTTTGCCCAGCGCGGTTTCGGCCAGTCCTTCGATCGTGGTGACCTGCTTGCCGCTGGCCATCGACACCGGCGTCACGCACGAACGCACCGCGCGGCCGTCCAGATGCACGGTGCATGCGCCGCACTCCGCGATGCCGCAGCCGTACTTGGTGCCGGTCAGCTGCAGGTTGTCGCGCAGCACCCATAACAATGGCGTGCCGGGGTCGGCATCGACTTTGGTTTTGGTTCCGTTGATGAATAAAGTGATCATGAGCACACCTCCTGCTTGTTGGGTCGAGCTTGATTGACGGGTTGGGATTGACCAGGGGATTGAATGGCAGCGGCCGATTTCGCCGGCTGGTTACGTATCGAAATAAGATGCGCGAGTATGGACACCGCGATCTCCGGCGGCGTACGGCTGCCGATGCGCAGGCCCACCGGGCCGTGCAGCCGGTCGATCTCCTGCGCGGTGAGATCGAACAGCGCGAGCCGCTCGCGGCGCTTTGCATTGTTGGCTTTGGAGCCGAGCGCGCCGACATAGAACGCGGGCGATTTCAGCGCCTCCAGCAGCGCCATGTCGTCCAGCTTGGGATCGTGGGTCAGCGCGATGATCGCGGTCGAGTTGTCGGCTTGCAGCGCGAGCACCGCGTCGTCCGGCATCTCGCTGATCAGTGTGGTGTCTGGCACGTCCCAGGTTGCGCGCATCTCCGCGCGCGGATCGCAGACGTACACTTCGTAGTCCAGCGCCTGCGCCATGCGCGCGAGATAGGCGGAAGTCTGCCCGGCGCCGATGATCAGCATGCGCCAGCGCGGGCCGTGCACCGTGACCAATGTTGTGCCGTCGAAGGAAATATTGTCGGCGCGGCCGGCGTCATCCAGTTCGACCTGCAGTGAATCGAGGTGCAGCGTGCGCCTGACCAGACGATGTGCCTGGACCAGTTGCAGCACCTGCTCCACCCAATCAGTGTGGCTCACAGGCTCGACGACCACGCGTATCACGCCGCCGCACGGCAGCCTGAAACGTTTGGCTTCCTCCCTGGTGACACCGAACGTCAGCACGGCGCAGCGATCGTTCGGCAATTCGCCGCGCTTTGCGCGCAGCACCAGGTCATCCTCGATGCAGCCGCCCGACACCGAGCCGACTGCCTGACCGTCGCCGCGCAGCGCGAGCATCGCACCCGGCGGACGCGGGCTGGAGCCGAAGGTTTCCACCACCGTCACCAGCCACAGCGGAAGATCCCCCGCCTGCCATTCCCGCAGGGTTTTCAGTACAGAAAGATCGACGCTATCCATACTTGTCTCCTTGGACTACCTCCTTGTGCCGGCGGATATTCTCCCAGAGATTTGATCAGGTTTCCACTGGCTGCTGTAGCAAATTGTTATCGCGCAATCTATCTCTTATTAATTACATAGTTACCAGTATCGGGAAGCGTAACCCGAAAATATCCGAAAACTTTTTTTAATGCCACGTATCAAACCCTTGTTGCAAATCCGAAAGGAGGGTACCGTCATGCTGGACGTCAACAAAGCCACCACCTCACCCAACGATCCCGAAGGCCACATGTTCGGCCTCGCACATTGGTCACCGCTGTTCGCCAGCCGCCAGGCACAGGCCGAAGGGGTTATTCTGACCGATGAACACTGGGCGATCATCAACTACCTGCGCGATCGCTACCGCGAGCACGGCGATGCCAAAAACGCGCGCGAGATCCTGCGTGAGCTGGAAGATAAATTCACCGAAGGGCGCGGGCGCGGCGTCCTTTACGAACTCTTCCCCGGCGGGCCGGTAAGTCAGGCCAGCCGCATCGCCGGCTTGCCGCTACCGCCCTATTCCAGCGACCCGTCATTCGGCAGCGTGGAATAGCCAGACGGACCGAGCGTCTAACCTGGGCTCCATCGGTGTAATGGAAATCATTCTTCAGCAGCGGGCACGCATGACTTGCCGGCTAGGCTTGCACAGGTTTCAGCTCGGCATCATGCTCGAATTTGGAGTTGACCCATAACATCAGATCAGAGAGCGCGGCATCTTCGGTGAGTGAATGCCGCTGCTCCAGGTGAAACTGTGTAATACCCGACTGACCGGGAGTCTTGAGCACACGCGGCTTCTCGTACCACAGGCAGCTTGCCTGGAAGCCATGGCCTTCATGCTGCGTGATGAATATCCTGAACACACGGCTATCGACCGTAACCTCGTAGGTTTTTGTCCACTTGATATCACTCACCATGATTCTCCTTGGGGTAAAGGGCTAACAGTTATCAGACTGATCCACAGATGTGCATGATAGTACCGGCAGAAGCGAATATCTTCAATTGACCCGCTCCACCAGACTCGCTTCATCGCACAATCCCACCCGGCCAAGCGCTCTTGAAGCAGCCATGTCGACCATTGCGCCCGCTCAACAATCACCGGCATGCGGTCATGGATATCCTTATTGCATTCGATTATGGGTCGCGCTTCGGGCTTGCAATGATCACCCCGGAAGGAATGCCAAACCGGGTAACCACATGGCGATAATCGATAGCCCAGCTTTTGTCATCCCAGCTATGGTCGTCAAGGAATGGATCGAGCCGGACAGGACGGCATCCCCCCACCAGTTTTGCATCCAGTGAATAGATTGCCGACCAGAGCGCCGAGACGATGCGCGAGGAAAATGTCGGACCCGGGACAAGACCCACCAGGCAGAGCTTGCCGCCCGGCACGAGCACCCGGCGAGCCTCGGCAATCACCTCGCGGATATCGGTCTCCGACAGCAGGTCGAGCACATAGGTGGATACGACACGATCGACGGAATGGTCGGGTAGTGAAAACCGCAAGGCGCCATCCGACAGCACCACCTTCGCCCGGTCCGGGTAAGGCGAAAGCCGCTGCCGGGCAAGATCGATCATGGTCTGGCTCAGGTCGGTACCCAGATACGTCGCGGATGCAGGAAGATGCTTTGCCAGCAGGCGGAGCGCGAAACGGCCGGTGCCGCAGCCCAGCTCGACAACCGCATTTGCCTGCTCGAATGACGCATGGGCGACCAGATCATCCAGCGCCGCATCTTCATAAAAGGATTGTGCATCCTGCTTGCTGCCGAAGCGGTCGTAAAAAGTCTTTGCCTGGGCGCGCGTCAAGGCCATCTTTAGACTTTATGCCTGAGCCACTCCGCATAACTGATCCGCGCGACATCGAAGCGGTCGGTGGTGCGGCAATAGACCGAAGGCGAGCCGAGCCGGCCGATGGGCGCGAAATTGTTGACGTACATGCGCGGGCCCATCAGATGATCGGCCACATGGAACATCACCACCTCGCCGATGATCAGCGTATTCTTGCCGAGCTGCTGCGAGCTGTGCAGCTTGCATTCCATGCTGGCCTGCGCTTCCGCCAGCCGGGGAGGCTTCACCTTGACGGATGGCGCGGCGTGCAGATTGGCGGCTTCCAGTTCGCTCTCCCCTTCCGGAAAATCCGCCGCCGACACATTCATCGCATCGAACAATTCCTCGGTCACCATGTTCACCACGAATTCGCCGCTCGCCAGGATATTCTTCGCGGTGTCCTTCATCCCGCCATCCTTTTCCCTGGCATCATCCGTGCCGACACTGACGATCAGGTAAATCGGATTGCCGCTGACCGCGTTGAAAAAGCTGAACGGCGCGAGATTGACCACGCCGTCGGCATTCTGGCTGGTGACCCACGCGATCGGGCGCGGCACCACCAGGTTGGTCAGCAGCTTGTAGTTGTCGGGGGCGGAATGTTGTGATGGATCGATTTGCATGTGAAAGGCTCTCTTGATAATGGACTTGGTAAATACGGGGGCTATATGTCA
>CAZCKZ010000057.1:0-8509 GCA_964499395.1 uncultured Gallionella sp.
CCGCCTCGTTGATTTCCTGCACCTGTTGATCCGCCGACTGCGCCACCTGTTTCATCGATTGTTCCAGCTCACCGGCTTCAGCTTGCACCTTTTGCTGCAACTGACGGAACTCTTCAACCGCCATGTCGCGCTCGATGTCGGCTTTCACGCCATTGATATAACGTTGCGCTCGCCCCCACAGATGTCCCATGGTGCGCGCCACTTTCGGCAGACGTTCAGGCCCGATGACGACGAGTGCCACCACCATCACCACCATCAATTCCGAAATGCTGAAGTCGAACATCTTAGCCGGTCGCAGGAACGGGTTTATACGTTAGTGGTTTTCTTGTCTTTCACTTCGCCTTCGATGGTCTGTCCGCCCTCATTGATATGTTTGGTCGGCTCCTCAGCGGATTGCATTCCTTCCTTGAAGCCCTTTACTGCACTACCGAGATCGCTGCCGACGTTGCGCAGCTTCTTGGTACCGAAGACCAACACGATCACCAGCAACACGATCAGCCAGTGCCAAATACTTAATCCGCCCATCTCGTTCTCCTTTAAATTAATTGCGCCTCACCATGGGCGGAATGTTGCCTCCGCCGATCACGTGAATATGCAAATGAAATATTTCCTGCCCACCACCCTTGCCAGTATTGATCACCGTACGAAAACCGTCTTCCAAACCCTGCTCCTTTGCCAGTCTTGGCGCCAGCAACAGCATTTTGCCAAGCAAAGCAGCATGCTCATCGCCGGCATCGTCCAGCGTGGACAAATGCAGCTTGGGCACCAGCATGAAGTGCACCGGGGCGACCGGATTGATGTCGTGAAACGCCAGCACCTCGTCGTCCTCATACACCTTGCGGCAGGGAATCTCACCGTGCGCAATTTTACAAAATAAACAGTCGCCCATCATCAATCCTTTTTCCTGCTTGCTTTCTCGACGATACCCGACAAGCCCTCGCGGCGCTCCAGTTCATCCAGCACGTCCGCCGCGCTCAGCCCATGCTGGGCCAACAGCACCATGCAATGAAACCACAGATCGGCGGTTTCATGCACCAAATGGGTTTTGTCGCCCCCTTTGCTGGCAAGAATAACTTCCGTAGCTTCCTCGCCGATTTTCTTCAGAATGGCATCCTCGCCCCCGCCGAACAGCTTCGCGACATACGAACTCTCAGGCGGCGCCTGTTTGCGCCCCGCCAGAGTATTGGTCAGTCGTTGCAATATATCCTGTGTCATTTTCCTGGATTCATCTTTTCGGGTTTTTACTTACCGGATTATCCGTCCTGTATATTTCCTCGGGCGATTTCAATATCGGATCCGCTTCGATCCACTTGCCATCTTCAAGGCGGCTGTAAAAGCAGCTCTCCCGACCGGTATGACAGGCGATACCGCCCTGTTGTTCAACTTTCAACAGAATCACATCACCATCGCAATCAAGACGAATTTCCTTGATCTTCTGGAAATGCCCCGATTCTTCGCCCTTATGCCAAAGCTTTTTTCGCGAACGAGACCAGTATACCGCTTCATTTTTTTGCCAGGTCAATTTCAATGCCTCGCGATCCATCCATGCCACCATCAGCACACGTCCGGTGACGGCATCCTGTGTGACAGCCGTCACTAACCCGTCTGCGGACCAGTTGACTTTATTCAACCATGCTTCGCTCATAGCCGCACCTCCGACACGTTACTGGCGCAGCCAGCCGTTTGCGGGAGGAGGCGCGATGCGGTTATTCCCGCACCCGTCGCTTTCGCGCACCGTGTCATAACCGCACCTCGATACCATTCTTCGCCATATACTGTTTGGCCTGCCGCACGGTGTATTCGCCGAAATGAAAAATACTCGCCGCCAGCACGGCATCCGCTCCGCCTTTTTTTATTCCATCGACAAGGTGCTGCAAATTGCCCGCACCGCCGCTTGCGATCACCGGAATCTCCAGTGCATCGGTTATAGCCCGGGTCAATGCCAGATCAAAACCGGTTTTTTGCCCGTCTTTGTCCATGCTGGTCAGCAGGATTTCACCCGCGCCCAAGTCCTGCATTTTTTTCGCCCAGGCCACTGCATCCAGGCCTGTTGCAGTGCGCCCGCCATGGGTGAAGACCTCCCAATGCCCCTGGGAAACCTGCTTGGCATCAATCGCCACCACGATGCACTGCGAGCCGTAACGTCCGGCGGCATCGGCGACCAATTGCGGATTGACTACCGCAGAAGTGTTGATGCTGACCTTGTCGGCTCCGGCATTCAGCAGACTGCGCACATCGCTCACTTCACGCACCCCGCCGCCGACGGTCAGCGGAATGAATACCTGCGAGGCAACTTCTTCGATCATGCGATAAATAATTCCCCTATCGTCGGAGCTGGCAGTGATATCCAGGAAGGTCAGCTCGTCGGCACCCTGTTCGTCATAACGGCGCGCGATCTCAACCGGGTCGCCGGCGTCGCGCAGTTCTACAAAACTCACGCCTTTGACGACGCGCCCTGCAGTCACGTCGAGACAGGGAATGATGCGCTTGGCCAGCATGGGTCAGTGCGCGGCCGCGGTCAACTCGTCCGCCAGAGTCTGTGCCGCCTTGAAATCCAGCGTACCTTCATATATCGCCCGTCCGGTTATCGCACCGGTGATACCTTCGGCCTGCACCGCGCATAGTGCGCGCACATCATCCAGATTGGTGATGCCGCCGCTGGCAATCACCGGCACATGCAGCGGGCTGGCCAGTTCAACGGTGGCCGGGATGTTCACGCCGGACAACATGCCGTCACGCCCGATATCGGTGTAAATAACCGCTTCAACGCCATAACCTTCAAAGCGTTGCGCCAGGTCCGCCACGTCATGTCCGGTAAGTTTCGACCAGCCATCCACGGCCACTTTGCCTCCCTTGGCATCCAGACCCACCATGATGTGCCCGGGAAAAGCATCGCAGGCTTCATGCAGAAAACCGGGCACTTTCACGGCTGCGGTGCCGATGATGATATATGTCACGCCGATATCGAGATAGCGTTCTATGGTTTCCAGATCGCGTATTCCCCCGCCAAGCTGCACCGGGATATCCATACCGACTGCTTCCACGATGCTGCGCACGGCGGCCTCGTTCTTTGGCTTGCCGGCAAATGCACCGTTCAGATCCACCAGATGCAGGCGCCGCGCGCCTTGCGCCAGCCAGTGTTTCGCCATTGCGGCGGGATCCTCGGAAAACACCGTGGCATCTTCCATCACACCTTGTTTCAGGCGCACACAGTGACCGTCTTTCAAATCTATCGCGGGAATAATCAGCATGGCAGTATGTTAAAAATTAAGGGTTCCATTGCACAAAGTTTTGCAGCAGTTTGAGCCCGTCGGCCTGGCTTTTTTCCGGATGAAACTGCACCGCAAACAAATTATCTTTTGCCACGGCGCACACAAAAGATTGGGGATATTGGCTGGTCGCCTGCACCAGCGAGGCATCTTGCGTCTGCACATAGTAACTATGCACAAAATAAAAACGCGCATCCTGCTCTATTCCATTCCACAACGGGTGCTGCACATGATGCACCTGGTTCCAGCCCATGTGCGGCACCTTGAGTTTATTGCCCTGCGCATCAAGCATATTACTGGCAAAGCGCACCACCTTTCCATGCAAAATCCCCAACCCTGCAATATTGCCTTCATCACTGTGTTCGAACAGCATTTGCAGGCCGATACAGATACCGAGAAAAGGCTTGCTGCGTGCGGCCAGCAAAACGGCATCACGCAGACCGCGCGCATCCAGTTCGCGCATACAGTCGGGCATCGCGCCTTGCCCGGGAAATACCACGCGACTGGCATTTGCAATCGTGTCTGCGTCATCCGTGACGACAATTTTTGCAGCAGGAGCCACCTTGCGCAAGGCCTGCTCGACCGAGCGCAAGTTGCCCATGCCGTAATCGACTACCGCGACATCAACCATATCTCCCATGATGGATTTACAGTGTGCCCTTGGTGGAAGGCATCACGCCCACCATGCGCGGATCCAGTTCCACCGCCATGCGCAGCGCGCGGCCAAATGCCTTGAAAATGGTCTCGGACTGATGGTGGGCGTTGTCTCCCGCCAGATTGTCGATATGCACCGTCACCAGGGCGTGGTTGACGAACCCCTGAAAGAACTCCTTGATGAGATCCACATCAAATTCACCAACATTGCCGCGCACGAATTCACAATTGAACACCAGTCCGGGCCGCCCGGATATATCCAGCACCACGCGTGACAGCGCCTCATCCAGCGGAATGTAAGAATGGCCGTAGCGGCGCAAACCTTTCTTGTCGCCGACCGCCTGATTGAATGCCTGGCCCAGTGTGATGCCGATATCTTCGACGGTATGGTGCGCATCGATATGCAGATCCCCCTTGGCCAGGATATTCAAATCCAGCAACCCGTGCCGGGCGATCTGATCCAGCATGTGATCGAGGAACGGCAGTCCGGTATCAAACTTGGACTTGCCGCTGCCGTCCAGATTCAATTCGATGTTGATCCGGGTTTCCAGGGTATTGCGTGAAACTTTGGTGCTGCGCATGATTGGTTCCTATGCGGATTGATTAATGGTTTCCTGCAATGCTGCAATAAATTTCTGGTTTTGGTTCCGACATAACCTGAAGGTTAGTCTCCGCCGAAACTCATTCTGCTTCATGAATGCTCTCCTTCAGTGCAACCATAAACCGTTCGTTTTCATCCGGTGTACCTACCGTTACGCGAAGGCAGTCTTGCAGCAGCGGATGCCCGCCATCCAGGTTTTTGATCAGCACGCCGCGCTGCTTCAGGCCGTTGAACACTGCAGTCGCATTCGCCACACGGAACAACAGAAAATTCGCCTCGCTCGGGTAAACCTTCACGGCAGTGATTGCGTACAACTGCTGGTACAGTTTTTCCCGATCCTGCTTGATTTGTTCCGCTTGCTGCAGCAACACTTCGTGATGCGCCAGCAACTTCGCTGCCACCACCTGCGTCAACACGCCGACATTATACGGCAAGCGCAGCTTTTCCAACTCACCCAGCCACTCCGCGCTGCCTGCCAGAAACCCGAGTCGCAGCCCGGCCATGCCGAGCTTTGAAAAGGTACGCATCACCAGCAGGTTCGGATAACTTGCCAGATGCGGAATAAAGCTATCGCCGGCAAATGCATAATAAGCCTCGTCCAGCACCACCAGACCGGACGATGCCGCGATAATCTGCGCGACGGCTTCCGCCGGGAATAAATTGCCGGTGGGATTGTTCGGGTAAGCCAGGAACACGAGGGCGGGTCGTTCGCGGCGGATCGCCGCGAGCGTTGCGGGCAAATCCAGCGAGAAATCCCCGGCGCCGGAATTTGACATCCCAGAATTTGTCATCAGAGGCACGCCCACATAGCGCATCCCGGTGAAAATCGCGATCATCTTGTACATCACGAACGATGGCTCCACGCTCAACAGCGTCGCGCCGGGTTTATTAAGCGCCAAAGCCAGCAACTGGATCAGCTCATCCGAGCCATTGCCGAGCAGCAACTCCATCCCACGCGGCAAACCGATCGCGGCACGGATTTTTTTCTTGAGTGATGCGGCACCCGGATCGGGATAGCGGTTGATGGCCACTGCAGCGACGGCCTCGGCGATCTCGCCGCGCAACGCGGGCGGCACATGATAGGGGTTCTCCATCGCATCCAGCTTGATGTAGCCGGAGCTGTCCGGCACATGGTAAGCGTGCAGGTCAAGTACTTCCTGGCGCAGCAATGTGCCAGCGAGAGAAGATGCCGAAATGGAAGACATGAAACAAAATCAAACGTAATTACAACAGCTCGGAGCTTATCACATAAGGCGATTTGTTAAGCCCTAAAAATCAGATTCGGTCTTGCTTCCTTCCGCTCGTATCCCGCAACTCGAAACACACATTTCCCGCACGATTGCTGATCAACGTCAACCGGTAATCCAGTTGTTCAGCCCAACGCGAAGCCTGATACAACCCTATCCCAAAACCATTTTCAGAGACGATCACACCGCGCAACAGTTTCCCGGCAATGCTTTCCGGCATGGCGGTACCGCTGTCGCAGACGGTTATGCGCAGCGGTTCGAGCCGGATTTCGACCGAGATGCCGATATCGGGTTCGGTTTGGCATTTTCTCAGCGCGTTGTCGATCAGGTTGTCGATGACGTTATCGAACAATGCAGCGGGAATGCTCTTGTCCGGCAATCCACCTGGCTCGCGCCAGTATATGACCTGATGCTGGTTGCGCAGCCGCAAGCCGTCCCACCATGCATTCAGGGCAAGTTGCGCGGATTCGTGTTCCAGATGCGGTTGTTGCAGCTTGAGCAATGTCATCTCGATGCGCTGGGAAAGCAACGGGAGCTGTTGTTGCAACAATTGTTGCGCCCGTTGTTCGCGGTTTTGCGCGAGGGCGGTAAGCGAAAGCAGCGATTGCAGCATGTTCTTCAGGTCGTGGGTAAGACGCGACCCGGTCTCGTACACAGCCTGCAAACGCGTAATGTCGCGCAGGGCTTGCTCGCGCTGCTTGGATTGATAGAAATAACCAATCAACTGTACGAGCAGGTGTATATGCAACAGCAGGGTGGGGTTTAGCGATTGCCTGGCATAGAGCGTCAGGCGCAATCCGCGTTCCTGCACCACTGCAGCGTGTTCGCTGGCTTGTCCGACCTGCCCGGTTCCGTCGGCCGATTGCCAGGACAGACCTGACAACCACGGAAAATCCGCCAGCAACGCTATGGCTCTGCGCAGATAGGCTGCCGCATCGGGCTCGCGCTGGACCGCATCGGTCAATTCGGCGAGCCAGCTTTCGAACGGAGTGCCGACATTCAACAGATAGCGCGAAAACATCGCCTGCAGGCCGCTGAAACCAAAGCGCGGATTCCACAGCACACCGAATGCCAGCAACAAGAATCCGATCAGGAACAGTGTGCGCAACAGCGCATCCAGGTAATCGAACCTCCCCAGAGTCATGAAGGCGAGGCTGCCGAGCACCACCAGGGTCAGCAGCATGAACAGCAACAGGCTGTATATGAAGTCCACCCTCCTGGCACTTTCGGCCAGTTCCTTGCTGGCCGGAAGGGCAGTCATGACCAGCAGCAAAAAAGGCAGCACATACCGTATCAAGGTACGCCCAACCTCGATGGTGGCTTGTGCGGCAAATAAATTGGGCACCACCCAGAGCAGCAGCACCGCAAGCAGATAGACCATCACCATCAGGTACATCAGGCGGGCCCAGCGGTCGCGAAAGACGAATACGCGCGCGCCGACCAGGCCAAACAATCCGGTCAGCCAGAGTGCGACCGTCCACCAGTTCAGAAAGAACAGCTCTGCAACAGCAGCCAGTGCGATGAATATGAACGCGCTAGGTTCAACCCTGCGTTCGCTGCGCCACAGCGGCTGCCAGAGCAGGAACAAACCAAAGTGGGTAAGCAGCAGTGGATGCACCCACGGGCTTTGTACGCCCAGCATCAGCGCTCCGTGCAACAGCCACAGCATCGCCAGCAACAACCAGCGGCTGTTATTTATATATTTCACAACATTCTGCGTCAGCATTTCGGCATCGCTCTGTCAATATCTCGTCAACACAACGTGGATCCAGTCGTATATCGTGCTCCGCCAAACAAACCGGCATCTCAACCGCGTCCAATTGATTAGGCTTAACGGATTGATTTTATTTATTTTTCGTTACGCCAAGTGACAAAACTCAATGACTTGTGTAACATTGGCACAACACTTGCGGTATAGATTGCACCGCACCAACAAACAGGAGGTTAACACAATGAAACGCAATCAATCCGGCTTTACCCTGATCGAAATCGCCATCGTGCTGGTGATTATCGGTCTGTTGCTCGGCGGCGTGCTGAAAGGCCAGGAACTGATCAACAGTGCGAAGGTCAAGAACCTCGCCACCGATTTCAAGAACGTGCCGATCTACATCTACGGCTATCAGGACAAGTACAAGGCCCTGCCGGGGGATGACCCTCTTTCAGTCACTCATGTAAGCGGCGTTCTTGCAACAACACCAGCAGGCACGCAAGGTAATGGCATAATCAACGGCGCCTGGGACACACAAACCACAACAGATGAGTCTTACCTATTCTGGCAGCACATCCGCCTGGCAGGTTTTGGCCCTGGCTCGACAACTCCGGGAGCGTCCGACTACATACCCAGGAATGCGGTAGGTGGTATCATTGGCGTAACCAATTCCACCGCTAACGAACCTATAACCGGACTGAAAGGGACCTATATCGTCTGCTCCGCCTCCATCCCCGGCAAGTTTGCAAAGCAGCTCGATACCACCCTGGATGACGGCAATACCGCCACCGGCTCAGTGATGGTAACCAACACGATTACTCCCCCAACAACAACTGCTGGTGCTCCGGTAGCAACAACTTCGGTTGTTGATGACACGCCGTACACGGTGTGCATGGGCTACTAAATAATTACCCGGCGTGACATAAGCCCGCTGTTCGCAGCGGGCTTTTTTATTGTCCGATGTTTACTGACCCTTGTGCAGCAAAGACTCGGCGACCTGCAATGCTTCCGGCAAGCCGAGCAGCACCAG
>CAZCKZ010000057.1:8519-9716 GCA_964499395.1 uncultured Gallionella sp.
CCTCGCTTGGATGCGCGCCATAAACATTGCGCCGGCGCACCGCATTCACTTCGACGCTCAATTCGGCCAGGCCAAGTTCGCCCAGTTTTTTGCCCACTGCGATGGAATCGTCGTTGAGCCGCACGCTCATGAAACGCGGCTGCAAGCTGTCGCCCGCTTCACTGTCCTCGATCCGGGCATTGCGCAAATAGCCGTTGAACGCCGCATAACGGCCCGCGCGGTTTTCCTGAACGCGGTGAATCACCCGGTTCAGCGGCACACCTGACAACAGCAACGCCTGCGAGGCCAGCATCACACTGCCTTCCGTCACTTCGGCCACCACTTCGGCCGCACCGGCTTTCTTGAGTTCTTCGATATGGGTATCGTCGGCGGTGCGCACCACTACAGGCATATCCGGGCGCATCTGGTTCACATGGTGCAGTATCTTGAGCGCAGAGTGTTTGTCGTCATACGTGATGACCATGGTTTTTGCACGCATCAGTCCGGCAGCCACCAGCACCTCGCGCTTGGCGGCGTCGCCATACACCACGCTATCGCCCGCTGCCACAGCCTCGTTCACCCGGCGCGGATCCAGATCAAGAGCAATGAAACGTATGCCCTCCTTGGCCAGAAAACTCGCCAGTGCCTGGCCGCTGCGCCCGAAGCCGCAAATGATGATGTGCGCATCTGTGGCCATGGTTTTCACCGCGATCTGGTGTATCTGAAGCGCGCGATCCATCCACGCCGACGGGGAAATCCGCCGCACAATCGCTTCGGCATGCTCTATCAAAAAGGGCGCGGACAGCATCGATATCAGCATCGCCGCCAGCACGTTCTGCATCACCTCGGCAGGCAGCAGATTTGCCCCGCCTGCCAGTGTCAGCAGCACAAAACCGAATTCGCCCGCCTGCGCCAATCCCAGTCCGCTGCGTATCGAGGAACCCCAGTCACCCGAGAACGCGCGCGCCAACAACGCTACCACCGCCGCCTTGAATGGCAGCAGGATGAGCAGCACCAGCAATACCCAGCCTATGCCCGAGACCACGATAGCCGGATTCAGCAGCATGCCGATGGTGACGAAGAACAGGCCGAGCAGCACATCCCGGAACGGCTTGATGTCTTCCTCAACCTGATAGCGATATTCGGTTTCGGAGATCAGCATGCCGGCGACGAATGCGCCCAGCGCCATGGAAAGCCCGGCCAGCTCGGTGATATAGG
>CAZCKZ010000058.1:0-9110 GCA_964499395.1 uncultured Gallionella sp.
CTGGCACGCTTTGACGGCACGGCACTGTATGAACACCAGGACCCGCGTCTCGGTTTTCATGAGGACTGGGGGACGTATATATTCAACTTCGGGCGCAACGAAGTTAAGTCTTTCCTGATGTCCAGTGCGCATTTCTGGCTGTCCGAATTTCACTTCGACGGACTGCGTGTGGATGCAGTCGCCTCCATGCTGTATCTCGATTATTCACGCAAGGCGGGTGAATGGATACCCAACAAGTACGGTGGTCGCGAAAACCTCGAAGCGGTCGAATTCCTGCGCGAGATGAACATCATGGTGCATGACGAGTTTCCCGGCGCCTTGACGATGGCAGAAGAATCCACCGCCTGGCCGGGTGTGTCGCGACCCGTCTATCTGGGGGGGTTGGGATTCTCGATCAAATGGAACATGGGCTGGATGAACGACACACTGAGTTATTTCAAACACGACCCGGTGCATCGCCGCTATCACCACAATGAACTGACCTTCGGCCAACTTTATGCCTATACCGAAAACTTCGTGTTGCCATTCTCGCACGACGAAGTCGTGCATGGCAAAGGTTCGCTGCTGTCCAAGATGCCCGGCGATGCCTGGCAAAAATTCGCCAACCTGAGATTGCTGATGACTTACCAGATGACCAGCCCGGGCAAAAAACTCAACTTCATGGGCAACGAAATCGCCCAGGGGCGCGAGTGGCAATCGCGATGGGAATTGGAATGGTGGCAGTTGGGTGAAGCGTTGCATCGTGGCGTGCAAAACCTGACCCATGACCTGAACCGGCTGTATAGCAAGCTGCCGGCACTGTATGACCAGGATTTTCAGTCGGATGGTTTCTCCTGGGTAGACTGCAACGATGCGGAGAAATCCGTGCTGTCCTACCAGCGCCGCGCCCGCGACGGTTCCATTGCCGTTATCGCGCTGAATCTGACGCCCGTGCCCCGCAACCACTACCGCATCGGCCTGCCCAAACAGTCCCAATATCGTGAAGTGCTGAACAGCGATTCGCAGTACTACGCGGGCAGCAACGTCGGCAATGCCGGGTTGATCAATGTGGAAGCGATTCCGTGGATGGGGCTGCCCTACTCTGCCGAGATTGCCTTGCCCCCGCTGGCAGGTATCGTTCTGGTGCCGGAGGCATGATCCTTCGCGGTTGATTTATCGCCCTTATGTCAAAACTTACCCAATCTGCCGCCTGGCAAGCACTCAGCGCACACTACGCAGCCATCAAGCCGCTTCATATGCGCCAGATGTTCATCGACGACCCGGAGCGCTTCGACAAGTTTTCGCTGCGGCTCGGCAATCTGTTGTTCGATTATTCCAAGAATCGTATCAGCGCTGAAACGATCAGACTGCTGGTTGCTCTGGCCGAACAGTGCGGCCTGCCGGCCAGCATTGAAAGCATGTTCAGTGGAGAGAAGATCAATTCCACCGAGCACCGCGCCGCGCTGCATACCGCATTGCGCAACCGCTCGGAACGCCCGGTGCTGATCGACGGCATGGACGTGATGCCGGATATACGGCGTGTGCTGGGACTGATGCGTCGTTTCTCCGAAGCGGTGCGCAACGGCAAACATACCGGCCATACCGGCAAGGCTATCCACGACATCGTCAACATCGGCATCGGCGGTTCCGATCTTGGCCCACTGATGGTGTGCGAAGCGCTCAAACACTATGCCAGTTCGGACTTGCGCGCGCATTTTGTTTCCAATGTGGACGCCACGCAATTGGTCGAAACACTGAAAGATCTGGATGCTGAAACCACACTGTTCATTGTCAGTTCGAAAACCTTTACCACCCAGGAAACCCTGACCAATGCGCATTCTGCCCGGGCATGGCTGGTCTCGGAATTGGGTGACGAGCAGGCAGTGGCGAAACATTTCGCCGCCGTCTCCACCAACCTCGAAGCCACCGCAAAGTTCGGCATCAATCCGCAATACGTGTTCGAGTTCTGGGACTGGGTCGGGGGACGTTATTCCCTGTGGTCAGCCATCGGACTGCCCATCGCGCTGTATGTGGGCATGGACAGGTTCGAGGAATTGCTGGGCGGCGCATATGCGATGGATGAACACTTTCGCACTGCCCCGCCGGACAAGAACATTCCGGTGCTGATGGGGTTGCTGGGCATCTGGTACGGCAACTTCTTCGGTGCAGGCTCCAACGCGGTGCTTCCCTACGACCAATATCTGCACCGCTTCCCCGCCTACTTGCAACAACTGGAGATGGAAAGCAACGGCAAGTGCGTGGATCGCGACGGCAATCCGGTGGATTACGACACCGGCATGGTGATGTGGGGCGAACCCGGCACCAATGGTCAACACGCCTTCTATCAGCTCATTCATCAGGGCACGCGCATGATACCGGCCGATTTCCTCGCCCCGCTGCACAGCCAGAACCCGCTCGGCGAACACCACAGCATCCTGCTCGCCAACTGTTTTGCGCAGACCGAAGCGCTGATGGTCGGCAAGACTGCCGCCGAAGCGCGCACCGAGTTGGAAGCGCAGGGCTTGCATGGCGAGGAACTGGAAGCCCTGCTGCCGCACAAGGTGTTTCCCGGCAACAAACCGACCAATACCCTGCTGTTCGACAGGCTCGATCCGCACACGCTGGGCATGCTGATCGCGCTGTATGAACACAAGGTATTCGTGCAAAGCGTGGTGTGGAACATCAACCCCTTCGATCAATGGGGCGTGGAACTGGGTAAGCAGCTCGCGGGAAAGATCCTCCCGGAATTGCGCGATGGGGCTTCATCTGGCAAGCATGATGCTTCGACCAGCGGGCTGATCGGGCATTATCGCGATCACCGCTAGGCAACCATCAACTTTCAGTTAGATTGATTTCCAGGTCTTCCGCGTAGGGTTTGCTGGGGTATTGGAACGCGATCGGGCCATCCGGCTGGGCATGGACGAATTGCCGGACGAACGGGTCTTTTGAGTCGACCATTTCCGATACGTCGCCTGATGCGACCACCACGCCGTGATGAATGAAATACACATAGTCGACTATCTTGAGCGACTCGGACAGGTCATAGGTCACCACCACCGAGGTCACGCCGAGCGCGTCGTTCAGCTTGCGGATCAGGTTCGCGATGGTGCTCAGTGAAATCGGGTCGAGTCCGGCGAACGGCTCGTCGTAGATGATCAGCGCGGGATCGGTTGCGATCGCCCGCGCCAGCGCGACACGGCGTTCCATGCCGCCCGACAGTTCGCCCGGCATCAGGTCGCGGGCATTGCGCAAACCCACGGCGTGCAGCTTCATCAATACCAGGTCGTGGATCAATTCTTCCGGAAGACCGGTATGTTCGCGCATCGGGAAGGCCAGATTGTCATAGACCGACATGTCGGTGAACAGGCCGCTCACCTGGAACATCATGCCCATTTTCAGGCGTATCTTGTACAGTTCGTCGTTGCCGAGTTCATGAACCACCTGCCCCATGAATTTGACGGAACCGCGCGATGGGCGCAACTGGCCGCCGAAGTGGCGCAGCAAAGTGGTCTTGCCGCATCCGCTGACGCCGAGGATGCCGACGATTTTGCCGCGCGGGATGGTCAGGTTGATGCCTTTCAGCACTTCCCGCTGTCCGTAGGCGAAATGGAGTTCGTTAACCTCGACGATGTTTTCCGGCGTTTGACTCAATATCTTTCACTCCTGTTGCGGCACCTTGTACGATAAAATGCTGACACTGACCGGATGTCCAGGCCGGTGCATTTCGGGATTGTAATCCTCCTCTCATCAACCAGGCCACCAAAATCTCCGATGACATCCCGCTCAGTCCACCAGATACTCCATGATGTATTCGGCTATACCGACTTTCGCGGCGAGCAGCAGGCGATCGTCGAACATGTCGTTGCGGGTGGTGATGCGCTGGTATTGATGCCGACCGGCGCCGGAAAATCGCTGTGTTTTCAAATTCCCGCGTTGCTGCGTCCGGGTGTGGCCATTGTGGTTTCGCCGCTGATCGCGCTGATGCAGGACCAGGTCGATGCGCTGTGCCAGTTGGGTGTGAAAGCCGCTTTTCTCAATTCCAGTATCAGCGCCGATGCCGCGCGCGAAGTGCAAGGCCGCCTGCGGCTTGGCGAACTCGACCTGCTTTATGTCGCCCCGGAACGTCTGCTGATGCCGGGCTTTCTGGCATTAATGGAACAAGTTCAGGGAACGCCGGGGATCGCGCTGTTTGCGATCGACGAGGCGCATTGTGTTTCGCAGTGGGGACATGATTTCCGTCCCGAGTACCGTGCACTGACGGTATTGCATGAACGCTTCCCTGCGGTGCCACGCATCGCGCTGACCGCGACCGCAGACATGCCGACACGCGGCGAGATTGTCGAACGACTGGCGCTTGAGCAGGCACGCCAATTCGTGTCCAGTTTCGACCGCCCCAATATCCGTTACATCGTCACGCAAAAGCATAATGTACGTAATAAGTTGCAGATATTTCTTGAGGAAGAGCATCAAGATGATGCGGGCATTGTTTATTGCCTGTCGCGCAAGAAGGTCGAGGAAACTGCCGCATGGCTGAAACAGCGCGGCTGGGATGCATTACCCTATCACGCCGGGCTGGATGCCGCGACGCGCAACAAGAACCAGAGCCGTTTTTTGCGCGAAGAAGGTGTGGTGATGGTGGCGACCGTCGCGTTCGGCATGGGCATCGACAAACCCAATGTGCGCTTTGTCGCACATCTCGACCTTCCGAAAAGCATGGAAGGCTATTATCAGGAAACCGGGCGCGCCGGGCGTGACGGCCTCCCGGCCAACGCCTGGCTGGCTTACGGTCTGGGCGACGTGGTGGCGATGCGCCAGATGATAGACAGCGGCGAGGCGCCCGAAGAGCGCAAGCGCCTGGAACGACAAAAACTGGACGCCCTGCTCGCCTACTGCGAATCCACCACCTGCCGCCACCAGACACTGTTGCGCTATTTCGGCGAGCAGCATCCAGGCAACTGCGGCGAGTGCGACAATTGCCTGGAACCGGTGGAAACCTGGGATGCGTCACAGGCTGCGCAAATGGCGCTGTCCTGCGCATACCGCACCGGACAACGCTTCGGCGCAGGGCATTTGATCGATGTGCTGATCGGCAAGGGCACCGAGCGGGTGGAAAAATTCAATCACCATGCGCTTTCCACCTTCGGCATCGGCAAGGAATTGAACGCCGCGCAATGGAGCAGCGTGTTTCGCCAACTGACGGCGGGTGGCCTGCTGGAGGCGGACAGTGCAGCCTACGGCGGACTCAAACTCACCGCAGCCGCGCGCCCGATACTGCGCGGCGAACGATCCCTGTGGCTGCGCCGCGATGCCGATCCCGTCAAACGCAAGGTTCAACGTGCTGCCCAGGGCAATAACAGATCACGCGAACCCTTTGCCGGTGCGAATGACGATCCGCTGTGGCTCGCCCTCAAAGCCAAGCGCACGGAACTTGCCCGCCAACAGGGGGTGCCGCCCTATGTCATCTTCCACGACAGCACCCTGCTGGATATGCTCAAGCGGCATCCCGCCACGCTGGACGAAATGGCCCAGGTCAGCGGTGTCGGGCAGGCCAAACTGGCGCGCTATGGGGAGGAATTCCTGGGTGTGCTGGCGTAATTTGTTTCAACCCGGATTGGCACGGGAAACGGCCCTTGTTCAGAAAAAGTCCACGTCTGGCTAATCCCTAAAGGTTATTGGACGTTTGGTGGGTTATCGCTTATCCTGAACTCACAAGAATGAGAATCCGAGCCTGCATGTTCCCTCTTCCGAAATGAAAATAGAGCCGCAACTCCCGCACAACTTTGCGTATCGCCTTCGACTCCTGGATGTTCTGGATCGGGTTACGCAAGTCAGTCTTGCCAGCGAAAACATGGATGATGCCATGCGCGGCTTGCTGGACCTGATACTCGAGGTTTTCAATGCGGATCGCGCCTGGTTCCTGTATCCCTGCGATCCGGTTGCACCGTCCTGGAAAGTTCCGCTGGAACGCACGCGGCCGGAATGGCCGGGGCTGCTAACGCAAGGCGTAGACATACCGATGGACAGCGTTATGTCTGCAATATTCAGCGAATTGCTCGGCGCCAAAGGGACAATTCAGTATGGTTCCAATACTGATTACCCTGTCCCACCGCTGGTTGCTGAGCAATTCTCGGTCAAATCACAATTGATGGTCGCGCTGCGGCCGAAGATCGGCAACCCCTGGGTGTTTGGCTTGCACCATTGCGAGCGCGAGGTGATCCATGACCAGGACGATCTGCAACTATTTGCGTCACTGGCACACCGTATTTCGGAAACTTTGAGCGTCTTTATTTCGACCCGGCAACTGCGGGAGAGCGAGGAGCGCTGGAAATTCGCCCTGGAAGGTGCGGGAGATGGGGTATGGGACTGGAATCCCAAGACCGATGAAGCCATGTATTCCATGCGCTGGAAACAAATGATCGGCTACGCCGAGCATGACTTTCCGGATAACGGGGCCGCATGGGTGGATCATCTGCATCCCGATGACAAAGACCGCGTGTTGTCCGCTGTCCGGGATTATTTCGCAGGCAACCAACCCTTTTATGTCGTCGAGTTTCGCATGCGCTGCAAGGACGGTTCATGGAAATGGATATTGGCCAGGGGGAAGCTGGTCAGCCGTGATGCGGATGGAAATCCATTGCGGATAATCGGTACACATACCGATATCAGCGATCGCAAGCAAGCTGAAAACCAGCTGCACATCGCAGCCATCGCTTTTGAAGCCCAGGAAGGCATCATGATCACCGACGCCGATAACGTGATTCTTCGGGTGAACCGTTCCTTCACCAACATCACAGGTTACACAGCTGAAGAAGTGATTGGCCATGATCCGAGCATACTCAGTTCCGGCCGTCATGATGCCGATTTTTTTGCGGCGATGTGGCGTGATATCCGGTCTAACGGCGGCTGGGATGGCGAAATCTGGAACCGGCGCAAGAACGGCGAGGTCTATCCTGAGCGTCTTGCCATTACGGCAGTGAGGGACCCAAACGGCGTCATCACCAATTACGTTGCCACAATCGTCGACTTCACCATGAACAAGGCTTCAGAAGAAAAAATCAAGAAAATGGCGTTCTACGACCATCTCACCCTGTTGCCCAATCGTCAGCTGCTGATGGACCGGCTCAAGCATGCATTGTCTTCCAGCGCGCGCAGTGGCAAAGAAGGCGCGCTGCTGTTCATTGACCTGGATAATTTCAAAACTCTCAACGACACTCTCGGCCACAGCATCGGGGACTTGCTGCTGCAGCAGGTTGCGCAACGGCTGGAGACCTGCGTGCGCGAAGGTGACACTGTATCCCGTTTTGGCGGGGATGAGTTTGTGGTCTTGCTGGAAAATCTGAGCGACAATGCCTTTGAATCGGCGACGCAGACTGAAACTGTCGGTGTAAAAATTCTCACTGCGCTGAACAAGCCATACCAGCTTGCCGAGCATGAATATCGCAGCACTTCCAGTATCGGGGCAGCCTTGTTTAACGGCCATCAACTGGCCCCTGAGGTAATCCTGAAGCATGCCGACCACGCCATGTATCTGGCCAAGAATGCAGGCCGCAATGCACTCCGCTTTTCGATCAGAAGGTGAGCAGACTGGCAGGGCTATGCAGGGAGAAGATATTTGCCGCATCCGGGCTGTTCGTCAAGCGAGGGTTTAAATCCCACCCTACCTCCTTTTTATCTATATTTTTCATCGCATATCCGATCACCCGGAACTTGCACAATTTAATCAAACTGAGGTTAAACTTAGCCACATGAACACTCAATTGACACAGGCCATAGCCCCCGGTTCGTATTTGCTGGGTGAGGATGACTATGATGAAATGCTGGATAGTCAGGGGCAGGTGCGACCCCATTGGTCCGCTCTGATGCAGGAAATGGAAAAGCTTGGCAGCAAAGAGATGGAACTGCGGCGGAAGGAAGCGCTTAAATTGCTGCATGAAAATGGCGTCACTTATAATGTCTACGGGGATTCGGGCGGCTCCAGTCGTCCCTGGCAACTGGACCCCGTGCCGCTGATGATCTCCGGCGAAGAATGGCGCGATGTGGAAGCCGGCCTGTTGCAGCGTGCCGAATTGCTGAACATGATCCTGGCTGATCTTTATGGCCCCCGGGAGCTCACCAAAAAAAATCTGCTGCCGCATGAGTTGATATACAACCACGGCGGATTTCTGCGCGCCTGCGATCAGGTCAAGCTGATCGGTCATCACCAGCTGATACTTTACGCGGCAGATCTGGCGCGCGGGCCAGACCAAAAGATGTGGGTGGTCAGCGATCGCACCCAGGCGCCTTCAGGCGCAGGTTACGCCCTTGAGAACCGCGTAGCTGTATCGCGTGTGATGCCTAATATATTCCGCCACTCCAAAACGCGTCGGCTTGCAAATTTTTTCAAGTCGATGCATTCCGGGCTGACTGCAATTGCCCCGCCGCATGCAGAATCGCCTCGCATCGTGATCCTCACTCCGGGACCATTTAACGAGACTTATTTCGAGCACGCTTATCTGGCCGGCTTTCTAGGCTACCCGCTGGTACAGGGTGAAGACCTCACGGTACGCGATGGTTATGTCTGGATGAAATCACTGACCGGATTGAAGCGGGTGGACGTGATCATTCGCCGTGTGGATGACACTTACTGTGACCCGCTGGAGCTGCGTGCAGATTCCCGGTTGGGTGTAACCGGTTTATTGGAAGTTGCCCGGCGCGGAAATGTCGCCATCGCCAACCCATTGGGGTGCAGCATACTGGAAAACCCCGGCATCCAGCCTATCCTGCCCAGGATTGCCCAGCACTTTCTGGGTGAGACACTTAAACTGCAGTCTGCGGCCACCTGGTGGTGCGGCCAACCGCTTGAGATGGATTATGTGTTGGCCAACCTTGACAAGCTTGTCATCAAACCGATTTACCGCGCCCACGGGACCAGTCCGGTGTTGGGCCATCTGCTCAGTCAGGCGCAACTTGCCGAATTACGCGAACGCATTCGTGCCAACCCTGCCTTCTATGTTGGACAGGAGCATGTCAGTTTTTCCACTGCACCCTGTGTCACTCCACAGGGCTTCGAGCCACGCAAGGTGTTGCTGCGCTGTTTTGCCGCGGCTGACCGAAATGGATATGAGGTCATGCCGGGAGGTTTGAGCAGTAGC
>CAZCKZ010000059.1:0-9084 GCA_964499395.1 uncultured Gallionella sp.
CATCGTTGTTCCATTCATCATCACAAGGGTACAGCCTACCCCAATTGCCCCACACCTATCAATCAGGATGGCTTCGTATAAAGCTGATCCAGGTCGAGATGCCCCGCCGCAGCCCGCGCGTCAGGGTGCGGCAAACAGGGCACGATCCCGAGCAGCGGCGCGGCGATGCGCTGCTGCAAGGTATCGATGTTCTCCTGCAAGGCCGGCATCTCCGCATCCAGCACGTTCGCCACCCAGCCCGCCAGCACCAGACCGCGCGCGGCGATCGCCTCCACCGTCAGCAGCGCATGATTCAGGCAACCCAGGCGCATACCCGCCACCAGGACCACCGGCAATCCCAGTTCCTTTACCAGATCGGCACTGTCCTGCTGTGCATTCAGCGGCACCCGCAATCCGCCCGCGCCTTCCACAATCACCACGTCAGCCTGTGCAGCCAGCTCCCGGTAAGACTGTGCGATGCGAGAGAGCTGGATGTTGACGCCGGCACGCTGCGCGGCGATATGCGGCGCAATTGCCGACACAAAACAATACGGATTCATTTGTCCGTAGCCCGCCGCCACATTACCCGCGCTGCGCAATTGCAGCACATCCTCGTTCTGGCCGTCGGCATTGCACCCTGCCGCTATCGGCTTCATGCCGGTCACGCGCTTGCCCTGCGCGGCAAAGCCATGCAGCAGCGCGCAGCTGATCAGCGTCTTGCCGACGCCGGTGTCGGTTCCGGTAACGAAGTAGCTCATCCGGCGCGATTTCCATGGCGATATTTGCTTTTCATAATTTGAACGGTGTTTTGATGATGGCGCGCCCGTCCGCTGTTTGTTTCGGCTGCGGCTTCCATGCATGGCCGTACACCACTTCAAAAGTCGCCGGAAGTTTGCCGTTGATGCGCAAGCGCTCGTAATTTTCCACCAGGCTTGTCCATGCACGCTTTCCCATCAGTCCCTGGCCGCGTCCCGCGGTGGCATTGTGCGCGCCGATAGCCTTGAGGTCCTGCAACACACCGCGCACATCGTCGTAGGTCAGCGTGATGTATTCCATATCCATCACCGGCTCTGCAAAACCGCTGTGCACCAGCATGTCGCCGATATCGTGCATATCGGTGAAACGGTTGAGGTGGTTGTGCCGGTCCACACCATTGAACGCCCGCCTCAGCTCCTTCAGCGTATCCGGACCGAAAGTGCTGAACATCAACATGCCATCCACTTTAAGTGCACGATGCAGTTCGGCAAACGTTGCCGGCAGATCATTGCACCACTGCACCGCAAGGTTCGACCACACCATCTCCAAACTGTTCGCCGCCAGCGGCAGCGCTTCCATATCAGCGCACACCTGCATTTGCCCGGTTCCGCCGAACAATTTTTGCCACCAGCCGGAATGTCCGCGCGCGGCCTGCAACATGCCGCCGGCGATGTCCAGCGCGATCATCTGCGCGGAGGGATATTTTTGCACCAGGCGGCGCGTGCCCCAACCGGTGCCGCTGCCCGCGTCCAGAATGCGCTCCGGTTGCAGTTTGATATATTCCAGCCGCTCAAGCATCCGGGCGCACACTTCGCGTTGCAACACCGCGGCGGCATCGTAATCGGCTGCCGCCCTGCTGAAGGCGCGACGCACTTCGCGTTTGTCGATTTCGTATCCGTTCATGCCTGCTTCCCGTCCATAAAATCCAGCACCTGCTTCACAAACTCCCCGCGGTGCGACAGGAACGGCGCATGTGCCGCGCCCTTGATCTCCACCACACGCGCATTCGGCATCGCCTGCGCCAGGTAGCGAGAGGCTTGCGGCGGGCTGAGCCTGTCGCGTTCTCCGGCGATGACCAGGGCGGGCTGTTTTATTTCCGGCAATGCACCGCGCATATCCAGATCGCGCAATATCTCCAGCCCGCCCCGCAGCGCATCCGGATCCGGTTCGCCGCGGTTAGACAGGCCTTCGCGCAAGGTCGCCAGCAATTCCCGCTCGCCTTCACTGCCGCGGACTTGCAGCCCGAGGAATCTGCGCAGGGTCGCGGCGTGGTCTATTTCCAGATCGGTTGCGAATTGGCGCAGGGTGTCTTGCGGCATACCGAATTGCCAGTCGTCGCGTCCGGCAAAGCAGGGTGTGCTCGATACCAGCACCAGACGCTCCACTTGCTGCGGATCACGCAATGCCCAACGCATTGCGATCTGCCCGCCCATCGACCAGCCGCACAGGGCGAGCGGCTCGTTGAACTGTTCTGACAATTGGTCAACGATGGCATCCAAACCGAATGGAAAGGCCGGGTCTTCTGCCTTGTACCCTGTACCCTGCCTTTTGCCCCTGTTGTCGACGCTATAACCATGTCCCGGCAAATCCACCGCCAGCACAGGACAATGTTGCGCGAGTGTCACGGCAACATCGCCCCACATACCGCCATGCATGCCCCATCCGTGGATCAGCAGCAGCGGCGCGCCGCTGTCCCCTGTTCCAGCATATTCATAGCGCTTAACGTGCAAGCTCATGCAATGTTTCGATCAACCGTGTCACATCCGCTGCACCATGTGCGGCGGACAAAGTGATGCGCAAGCGTGCCGTACCCTGCGGCACGGTGGGCGGGCGTATCGCCGCGACCCAGATACCGCGTTCACGCAACTTTTCGCTCAGCTTCAACGCCGCCTGATTGCCGCCAACCAACAACGGTTGTATCGCCGTTGCGGATGGCATCAAGTGCCACGGCAGACCGCGCAACCCGCTGCGCAACTGCGCGATCAGGCATTGCAAGTGGCCGCGCAGCTCGTCGCCATTGGCTATCTGTTGCAGACTCTCCAGCAGCGCGCTTGCCAGTGCCGGCGGTGTGGCAGTCGTGTAAACATAACTGCGCGCATGGTTGACGAGGGTATCGATCACCACCTGTTCCGCCGCGACGAACGCCCCGAACACGCCCGCCGCCTTGCCCAGTGTTGCCATGCAGATCACGCGTTCCGACGCGATGCCGAAATGCGCCAGCGAGCCGCGTCCCTGTGCACCCAGCACGCCGAAGCCGTGCGCGTCGTCGATCAGCAGCCATGCATCGTGTTGCTCGCATAACGCCAGCAGCTCCGGCAACGGCGCGAGATCACCGTCCATGCTGAACACGGCATCGGTGATCACAAGTTTGCGCCCAACACCACGACCAGCCTGCTGCGCGGGCGAACTGCTGTGTCGCGTGCTCACTCGCTCCTCGTCTACCTCTTCGGTATGTCTCGTCGCTTGTTGCGCGGCTCCTTGCATTTCGCCCTGCTCACGACGACTGGTCGAGGTGTTTTCACATTGCTCTAATAATCTTGCCAATTGCGCCATGTCGTTGTGGCGGTAACGGTACACTTTAGCGCGCGACAACTGCATCGCGTCGTTCAGCGAAGCATGGTTGAATTTGTCGGCTAATACCGTATCACCTTTCCCGACCAGCGCCTGAACAATGCCCAGATTCGCCATATACCCGGTGGAGAACAGCAGTGCGGCGGGTTTTCCGACGAAGGCCGCTAGCTCATGTTCCAGCTGATGATGCGTCGCACCGTGCCCGCTTACCAGATGCGCGGCGCCTGCCCCCACACCATGCTGCTGCGCGCCTTGCTGCAGTGCGGCGATCAGTTGGGGGTGGTTGGCAAGACCAAGGTAATCGTTGCTGCAGAATGACAGATAGGATTTGCCATCCACCGTGATGTGCGGCGCCTGAGGGCTTTGCAGCATGCGGCGCTGGCGCAGCAGGCCAAGTGCTGCTCGCTCGTTCAGTTCGTTATGTAATTCAGTGAAAGGCATTGGTTTCGTAGGTTGGGTGGACCGTAGCGATACCCAACAAATAGAGTGGCGATGGAACGATGGGTATCGCTACGTTTAACCCATCTGCATTTGTGCTAATGATTTTCAGCAAACGGATACATCCCCAGCTTGTCCAGCAGGGCGCGGTCCCGTTCTGCCTCGGGATTGCCGGTAGTCAGCAGTTGCTCGCCATAGAAAATCGAGTTCGCGCCGGCGAGAAAACACAGCGCCTGTATCGCATCCGACATCTGTGATCGGCCTGCCGACAGCCGCACCCGCGCAGCCGGCATGGTGATGCGCGCGACCGCGATGGTGCGCACAAAATCCAGCGGATCGATATCCTCGGTCTGCGCCAGCGGGGTGCCTTCGACCTTGACCAGATTGTTGATCGGCACACTCTCGGGATAGGGTTCAAGATTGGCCAGTTGCGCGATCAAACCGGCGCGCTGCGTCAGACTCTCGCCCATGCCGACGATACCCCCGCTACACACATGCATCCCGGCTTTACGCACGCGCTCGAGGGTATCCAGGCGATCCTGGTAATCGCGCGTGCTGATGATGTCGCCGTAAAATTCCGGTGAGGTATCCAGGTTGTGGTTGTAGTAATCCAGTCCGGCATCGCGCAATTGTTCGGTCTGCCTGTCATTCAACATGCCCAGGGTGGCGCAGGTCTCCATGCCCAGGCTCCGCACAGCCTTGACCATTTCCACCACGCTGGCCATATCCTCCTCGCTGGGTTCGCGCCATGCCGCACCCATGCAGAAACGATCCGCACCGTTTTGCTGGGCGGCACGCGCGGCGGCGACCACCACATCCAGCTCCAGCATCTTCCTGTTCTCCACACCCGTCGAATGAAACGCCGATTGCGGGCAGTAGCCGCAGTCCTCCGAGCAGCCGCCGGTCTTGATCGACAGCAAAGTGGAAAGCTGCACCGCATTCGGGTCGAAATTCTCGCGGTGCACCTGCTGCGCGCGGAACAACAAATCCGCAAAAGGAAGCCCGAACAGTGCTTCCACTTCGGCCACGCTCCAGCGTTGCGGAACCCCAGTTAACTTGCCGGATTGATTGCCGGATGACTTTTGGGAAGGGACGAATTCGATAGTTTGAGTGTTCATAAAGATGAGTGTATTGGGTATGATGCGTTAACTTCAACGACAGGCCCGTGCGTACCGCAGACAGCCGGGGAACTGTCACTCATAGCCGAGGCTGGACAGGACCGCATCATCCTTGAAAGGGCAATAGCTTGTCAATTTTATGCAGCCATTTTCTGAACATACGCACAAAATTTAAGCAAATTTTGCCGGCGCAGCCATGCGTGCTGTGCGGCAGCATGGGCCATGACGGTCTCTGGTGCGCTGCTTGCGACGCTGCCCTGCCCTACCTCAACTCACCGCATTGCCCGGTCTGCGCATTGCCGACACCCAACGGGGAAGTGTGCGGACATTGCCTGGCACAGCCGCCCTTGTTCACGCTGACCACCGCCGTATTCGGCTATGCCTTCCCGCTCGACAAGTTGATACAGGGGATGAAATACGGGGAACAGCTGGCATTGGCACACGCCTTTGCGAAAAAACTGGCGCAGCGTATCGATAAAGGCAGCTTGCCGGATTACGTGATCGCCATGCCGTTGCATCCCGTCAAATTGCGCGAACGCGGTTTCAATCAATCACTGTTGCTCGCGGCGACTGTCGCACGCGAACTGAAGCTCAAGCTGTTGCCCAATGCCTGCCAGCGGGTTCGCGACACGCCTCCCCAATCCGCCCTGCCATGGAATGCGCGCAAGAAAAACGTACGCAATGCATTTTTCTGCGGCATGGATCTGGCCGGAAAGCGGGTGGCTCTGGTGGATGATGTGCTGACCACGGGCGCCAGCCTGAATGCGCTTGCCGAAGCCGTATCAAAAGTTGGCGCGATTCAAACCAGCGCATGGGTGGTGGCGAGAACATTGCCGCATTCGCACTAACCCCTCCGCAGCCGGGGGAGGAGCCGCTATGTTTTCGCCCTGATCAAACGCCAGCCATTCGGCTAAGTCACCAAAGAACGGTGACATAAGCCGCTGGTAACGATAGCCAAGTCGCTGGTTATGACAAGGGGGAGGGGGTTGATTTTCCTCTGCCAACCGCTTTTCAGAGTTCTTTCAGTTTTTGCCGCACAAAGGCCTGCAAATCCGGACTGAGCGTTCGGGTATCGAGTGCGTGCTGGAAAGCAACCTTGGCAGCGGCATTATGTTTCAATGCCTGCAGGGAAATCCCGTAGCCCATCAGCCAGATGCCATTGTTCGGGGCAAGTTGCAGCGCAACCTGATAATGCGCAATCGCCTCGTCGTTGCGATTCTGGCGTTGCAACAGCGCCGCCAGAAATGCCTGGTAACCGGCCTGGGAATTGGCATAGGGCAAAGCCTTTTCCAGTGTTGAAGTTGCCTCCGCTACCGCGCCACGCTCCACCTGCAAGCGTGCCAGCATCATGGTGAAGCGGGTATGATCGGGTCTGCCCTTCAACCTTTCCTGCAACACGCGTTCGGCATCCTTGCCGCGTTTGCTTTCCAGCAGCAGGGCAACCAGCGCCTGCCGTGCCGCATCATTGTCCGCATCCAGGCGCAACGCAGCCTCGTATCCGGACATTGCATCGGCGATGCGTCCCTGCTGCAATAACGCGGATGCTTTGCGAAATTCCGCATCGGACAGTTGTTTGGGGCTGATTTGCTTCATCGGCAATGCGCCGTCCGGAGCAGGAGCGGCGACTTCGGCAACTGCAGTTTTTGTTGGAGCTGTCTTGGCTGTCTTCTTGACTGTCTTCTTGGTTGTCTTCCTGGCTGGTTTCTTTACTGGCTTTCTGGACGGCTTTGCCGCTGCATGCGGTATTGCGGCAGTGCCGTTGCCATCGTTCAAGGATTGTTTCGGCTCATGTCTGATGGTCGACGGAAGCGGCACCGAACTTAACTCAAAGCTCAGCCGCGAAGCAGGCATGTAAGCGACTGCCCCACCCGATACCGGCGCATCAGGTTGTGAAGTTTGATGCTGCAGTGTCAGTTTATCGAGTTCATCAGCACCGGTATTGCTGCCTGCACCTTCGGGATGCGGCAATCCCTGGGTGACCTTGGGCGCAATACTCGCTGCTGTGGCAACAGGCTTGCGTGCCTGAACCCATTGCCACACCGCTATTCCGCCAAGCACCGCCAACCCGAACGCCAGCCACTGCAGGCTGGTGTTCCGTCTGGCCTGCGGCACGGCACGCACCATGGCCTGTTCCGCCACATGATGCGCCCCGCGCTGTTCGAGCTGGTTAAGCACCTGGTTGATGACGCTCATTGCAGCCCCGTCCCTGCAAACCACAGCCACGCAATGCCCAGCGACGCAATCACCGCCGTACCGGTCAATGCCACTGCCCACGGCAACCAGTCGCGGTGCACTTCGGGCGTGTCTGCCGCCGCATCGCGGATATGCCCGGAAAGTACCTGCTGCCTGCCATCGCTGAATGCCAGCATCAATGCCTTGTGGGCAACGATATTGACCAGCCTCGGCGTGCCTTTTGTTATACGGTGCAGCTTGGCCACCGCACGATCGCTGAACAATGTTTCACCGGCAAATCCGGCCACGGCCAGACGGTGGCGCAAATAGCGCTCCAGTTCATTCTTCCGCAAACCCTGCAGGTCGTATTGAAAGCTGATGCGCTGGCGCAGCTGGCGTACTGAATGATGCTTCAAACGTTCATTCAATTCCGGCTGACCGAACAGCACCACCTGCAGCAGTTTGCGTTTTTCGGTTTCGAGATTGGTCAGCAGGCGCAACACCTCCAGACTTTCCAGCGGCATCGCCTGCGCCTCATCCAGGCACAGCAATGCGCGCTGGCCGTTGCGCGCGCATTCAAGCAGCGAGTGGGTCAAACCTTTCAGCAGCTGATACTGGTCGGTCGTTTTTTCCAGCGGCACGCGAAATTCTTCCGCCAATGCCATCAACAGACTGCCCGGTTCAAGATAGGGATTGGGAATATAGGCGGTGATGAAACGCGGTGAAGGTGCAGCGGCAGCGGCCCGATCCTGGGTACCGATCAGCGTGGTGGATTGTTTGCTCTGATTGATCGTGGCAAGAAATTTCCGACACAGCAAGGTCTTGCCATTGCCCACCTCGCCGGTGATCTTGATAAAGCCTTCACCGTTGCGCGCCGCCACCAGCAGGGTATTGAGCGCTTCCTGATAACTTGAACACGCGAAGAAAAAGCTGGTATCCGGCGTCAGACTGAATGGCGTTTCGCGCAGACCAAAGTGTTGCAGATACATATCTCAGGATGCCTCTAAAAATTCAGAGTTCGCCCAAATGCAAGGCGCGGAAAAAATTCTGCTGCGCCGCACATAGCTGATATGCAAGCAAAGAATTTTTTTCTGCAACGCAGCAGTTGGGATGAAATCTGGATTTTTGGAGGTATCCTCAAGGGTTTGTTCCCTTCCCCATCATCCCGTTGAACCGATCGCGGCTGTGCGTGATGTCATCAGACCAATCCTTGTCATTGTCCACGATGGTTGGTTTCAGCAGAATGATCAACTCGCGCTTCTCGCTTTGCTGATTGGTCTGGCCAAACAACGACTTGGGCAAGCCCGGCAGTCCGGAATTATCGTTGCTCGAAGCCTGGCGCATCAAACCGCCGATCGCCACGATCTGGCCGTCGCGCGCGCGCACGATGCTGTCGGTTTCGGAAACCGAGCTCGATGCCAGCGGCAAACTGATCGACCCGCCGGTACCGCCCAGGTCAACGGTTTTGGTCACCGTGCTGACTTGGCTGACGGAAGGATGCACATGCAAAATGATTTCGCCGTTTTTATCGATGCTCGGCGTGACATCCAGCGCGATACCGGAAAAGAACGGCTGCAATGTGACGTTCGGGGTGGTGGTCGCTCCGACGCCTCCGGTCGTTGTCGTCGTCGAAACGTTGGTAACGAAGAAATCATCCGTGCCGACCTTGAGCACGGCTTTCTGGTTGTTCAGCGTGGCAATGCGCGGACTGGACAGAACATGCACGTCGCCCTGTGACTCCAGGAAATTCAGCAGCGCGGCAAAATTGCTGGTCTGGAAAGCCAGACCAAACAATGAGCCTGCAGCCGCCTGACCCGCGGCCGTCGTCCCCGCCAAGGCCAGATTGGCGCCCGGGGTAGCCGTTAACAGGCCGTTTGTCAGCGCGCCTGAAGGAGCGAGACTGCTACCTGGCGAGATCACCCCGCCCGAAGTAAAACTGTTGGGGTTATTTCTGAACGCAGCCCAGTTCACTCCGGACTGGAAGCTGTTGTTCAATTGCACGTCGACAATCTTGGCTTCCAGAATCACCTGCCGGTCGACGGAAATCTGC
>CAZCKZ010000060.1:0-1187 GCA_964499395.1 uncultured Gallionella sp.
TTCCGCGACGCCGAAGCACGCAGCAAGGGCGAAGCCGAACTCAAGCAGCGTTATTCCGACTATGTCCTGAATGACAAGGATGAAGGCAAGGAATTCCAACTGCTCGTTACACTCAAGCCTGAAGCAGCGAGGCGCATTCAGGAATCCGCAGTGCAACAAAACCTGCTTACCCTGCGCAACCGTGTGAATGAACTGGGTGTGGCCGAACCGGTGATTCAGCAGGAGGGTGTGGACCGCATTGTGGTGCAACTGCCCGGCGTGCAGGACACGGCGCGTGCCAAGGAGATTCTGGGACGCACCGCCACACTGGAAGTTCGCATGGTGGATGAAACCCGTCAAGCCACGCCGGGTTCGTCCCCGCCGTTCGGTGACGACATGTTCAAGGATCGTGACGGCAGGCTGCTGTTGGTGAAGAAGCGGGTGATACTTACCGGCGATCGTATCAACGACGCGCAACCGGGATTTGACAGCCGCACCAACGAACCAACGGTTAACATCAATCTGGATAGCGTGGGCGCGAGAAAGTTCAAGGAAGCGACGCGCGAGAATGTCGGCAAGCGCATGGCGATCATTCTGTTCGAGAAAGGCAAGGGCGAAATCGTGACTGCCCCGGTCATACGCGAAGAGATCGGCGGCGGCCGCGTGCAGATCAGCGGCAGCATGAGCAGTGCAGAAGCCCAGGATACTTCGCTGCTGCTTCGTGCCGGCGCGCTGGCGGCACCGATGGAGATCATCGAAGAGCGCACCGTCGGACCCAGCCTGGGTGCGGACAATATTACGCGCGGCTTCAATTCAACGAAGATCGGTTTCATCATGGTCGCGGCGTTCATGATGGTTTACTACCTGATGTTCGGCGTGATTTCAATGCTGGCGCTGGCGGCAAACCTGCTGTTGCTGATCGCGTTGCTGTCCATGCTGCAGGCCACGCTTACCCTGCCGGGTATGGCCGGTATCGCACTGACGCTGGGTATGGCGATCGATGCGAATGTGCTGATCAATGAGCGCATCCGCGAGGAGCTGCGCAACGGTGTTACGCCGCAGGCCGCGATACATGCCGGCTACGACCGGGCCTTCGCGACCATCCTCGACTCCAACGTGACCACCTTCATCGCAGGGATTGCGCTGTTCATGTTCGGCTCGGGTTCGATCAAGGGATTCGCGGTGGTGCTGTGTCTGGGCATCATGAC
>CAZCKZ010000060.1:1287-7343 GCA_964499395.1 uncultured Gallionella sp.
TTCGGTTCCAGCTATGACGTGCTGATACAGGTGCCGGCCAAGCAGAATGCGACCGGTTCGAAGCTCAGCGATCAGGTACTGGCCAGCCTGCGCAAGCAGGATAGCAGTGTGGAAATGCGCCGCGTGGAGTTCGTCGGCCCGCAAGTCGGCAAGGACCTGATAAACAACGGCGAGCTGGCGCTGCTGCTGGTGTCGATGGGCATCGTCGGCTATCTGTGGCTGCGCTTCGAATGGAAATTCGGCCTGGCCGCGATCATCGCCAACCTGCATGACGTGGTGATCATTCTCGGCTTCTTTGCGTTCTTTCAATGGGAATTCTCGCTTTCCGTGCTGGCCGCCGTGCTGGCGGTGCTGGGTTACTCGGTCAACGAATCGGTGGTGGTGTTCGATCGTATCCGCGAGAATTTCCGCACCATGCGCAAGGCCGAGGTCTCGCACATCATCGATAACGCGATCACCCGCACCATGTCGCGGACGATTATTACCCACGGCTGCACGCAGATGATGGTCGGCGCGATGCTGTTCCTGGGGGGCGAGACGCTGCACTATTTCGCGATGGCCCTGACCATCGGTATCCTGTTCAGCATCTACTCGTCGGTGCTGGTTGCAAGCCCGCTGCTGATGATGTTTGGCGTATCGCGCGAAGATTTCATCAAGCCGGAAAAGGTCGAAACCGATGGAATACTGCCTTAAGGAACCCCTGATCCAGCCCGTCATGAACCGCACTTAATCCAAGGTTCCTCATGCTTTCTGCATTTTTCGACATCATCCTGCACCTGGATGCGCACCTGCTGGCGCTTACCCAGCAATACGGCGTGTGGGTATATGCGATTCTGTTCCTGATCATTTACAGCGAAACCGGCCTGGTGTTCGCACCCTTTCTGCCCGGCGATTCGCTGCTGTTTGTGGCCGGCGCGCTGTGCGGAATGGGGGCGCTGCAACTGGGGTGGCTGGTGCCGTTGCTGGTGCTGGCGGCATTCGGCGGCGACAACACCAACTACTGGATCGGCCGGCTGGTCGGGATGCGGCTGCTCAAGCACGCCGGAGACAGACTCATCAGGCGCGAGTACATCGACAAGACCCACGCTTTCTATGAAAAACACGGCGGCAAGACTGTCGTGCTCGCGCGCTTCCTGCCCATTATTCGCACCTTTGCACCGTTTGTGGCGGGAATAGGCGTGATGCACTATCGAAAGTTCGTGCTGTTCAGCGCGCTGGGCAGTGTGGCGTGGATAACCAGCCTGTCTGTGGCGGGCTACTTGTTCGGCAACATTCCCGTGGTGAAAGACAACCTCACCGTGATCATCCTCGGCATCATCGTGATTTCAATCTTGCCCGCAATCAGCGAATTCATCCGGCGACTTGTAAGCAATCATTCCGCTTCGTAGACGCGTTCACCCGAAAGCGTTCGGTTCCGCTGAGTGATCGTCGGCAGGGAAGCCTCACCCTGCGCGGATGCTATCGATAATCATTTGTGCTACCTTCAACCCGCAGGTCCGGTCATTGAATAAAAAATATTCCGGTGGGAATTGCGCATGACGAGGCGATCGCTTATATTTTTATTGGTTGGTTGCATTTGCAGCAACAGTCCAGGTGCGGCCGAGAATGTTCCGGATGCAAATGCCGATATCGATACTATCGGTTCGTTGCCCGATTACAGCGATACTTTGCTCGGTGACTGGGGTGGCAGACGCAGAGCCATGAGCGATGCGGGGTATGACTGGGAGATCGTTTACAAACTCGATCTGCTCGGCAAAGTCTCCCCGCCCGGCCGGAAGGCTTACGGTCTGGATAACCTGGATATCAAACTTGCGCTGGACGGTGAAAAGATCGCCGGCATCAAGGGCAGCAGCGGGCTGCTGTACATCCTGAGCAACCGCGGCGGCAAGCCGGTCGTGCAGGGCGACCATAGCGCCGGCCTGGACAACATCGAAACGCCCGGGGGTGCCAATACCACCAAGCTTTACCAGGCCTGGATACAGCAAACTTTCCCGGATGAGCGGCTGTCGGTACTGGCCGGATTGTACGATCTGAATTCGGAATTTTATGTGACCGAGTCATCGTCCCTGTTCATCCAGCCCGTTTACGGTATCGGCGCGGAGATAGCCGGCACCGGACAGAACGGCCCGTCCATCTTCCCCACGACCTCGTTTGGGGTGCGCGTCAAATCAGAACAGGACGGTTACTATCTGCAGGCTGCAATTCTGGACGGTGTGCCCGGCGATCCGAACAACCCACATGGCACCCATGTGCAATTCAACAAGGGCGATGGTGCGCTGGATGTGATCGAAGGCGCGATACCGCTGGGCTTGCCCGAACATGCGCATGACAACAAACTGGCGCTGGGGGCGTGGCGCTACACCGTCCGCTTCGACGATTTGATCGATGTGGATATCAACGGCAATCCGATCAGGAGAGTCAGCCACGGCTACTACGCAATGATGGAAAAAGTGCTGCGCTACAGACCGGGCAGCGATCAGGAAAGCGTCAACGGCTTCGTGCGGGCCGGAAAGACGGACGGCAACACCTTCCAGTTCGATATGTCCTGGAGCACCGGACTGGTATTTTCAGGCCTGTTTGCCGGACGCGATCAGGATCAATTGGGGATCGCCTATGCACAGGAGCGCAACGGTGAAAAATGGCGAATTTACTCCGGTAACCCGACTGTTTTCGAAAAATCGCTGGAATTGTCTTATCGTTATCAGGCGATGCCGGGGCTGGTATTGCAACCGGTTGCCCAGTACCTGATAAACCAAAGCAGCGACCCTGCCCGTGATAAAAGCTGGTGGCTGGGTGCGCGCTTCGAATTATCGCTATAGCCGATATTCCGTGCCGCTACCCGACAGGCAGATCAACCAAGTCTGCCCGTGATGTATTGGCTTCGGCCGCCGCTATGCGGCTTAACATTCGCAAGCTCATGTGAGCCTGCGCCGTTACATTACCGGCTGTTTATCCGAAACGACCGGTAATGTAATCTTCGGTCTCTTTGCGCTTCGGGTTGGTGAACACGCTGCTGGTTTCGCCGAGCTCGATCAGGTCGCCCAGATACATGTAGGCGGTGTAGTCGGAGATGCGCGCGGCTTGCTGCATGTTATGGGTGACGATCACGATGGTGAATTCCTCCTTCAGCTCGTCGACCAGTTTTTCAATGTGTGCCGTGGAGATCGGGTCCAGCGCGGAGGTCGGCTCATCCAGCAGCAGCACTTGCGGCTTGACCGCGATGGCGCGTGCGATGCACAGGCGCTGTTGCTGGCCGCCGGAAAGACTGGTGCCGCTTTGCTTGAGAATGTCTTTCACCTCGTTCCACAGCGCGGCCTTGCGCAAAGCCCATTCGACGCGGGCTTCCATGTCGTGCCTGCTGAGGTTTTCGTACAGCTTCACGCCGAACGAGATGTTGTCGTAGATGGACATCGGGAACGGCGTGGGTTTCTGGAACACCATGCCGATCTTGGCGCGCAGCATGTTCAAATCCTGTTTGGGGTCGAGAATATTCGCGCCGTCCAGCATGATTTCCCCGGTGGCTTTTTGTTTCGGATAGAGCTGATACATGCGGTTGAAAGTGCGCAGCAGCGTAGACTTGCCGCAACCGGACGGACCAATGAACGCGGTCACCCTCTTTTCCGCGATGCTCAGGTTGATGTCCTTGAGGGCACGGTAATTTCCGTAATAGAAATTCAGATCTTTGATGATGATCTTCGGATTCGCGACTATTTCGATGTCCATTTTCATGCCTTGTTGATGATCGGGTTATTGGCGGTTTAATGAGTCGTGGCGCTCTGCCGGAACAGCACACGCGCCACGATATTGAGTGTCAGTACGCTGGCGGTGATCAGCAGCGCGCCGGCCCAGGCCAGCTTTTGCCAGTCGTCATAGGGACTCATGGCGAACTGGAAAATCACTACCGGCAAATTGGCCATGGGCTGGTCCATGTTGTCGCTCCAGAATTGATTGTTCAGTGCGGTGAACAACAAGGGTGCGGTTTCGCCGCTGATACGCGCCACTGCCAGCAATACGCCGGTGACGATGCCGGCGCGCGCGGCGCGCAGCGTGATGAAATTGACCACTTTCCATTGCGGCGCCCCGAGGGCCGCGGCGGCTTCGCGCAGGGTGCTGGGAACCAGGCGCAACATGTTCTCGGTGGTGCGGATGACGACCGGAATCACCAGTATGGCCAGTGCAAATGCGCCCGCCCATCCGGAAAAGTGCCTGACCTTGACCACATAAACCTCATAGACGAACAAACCGATTACGATGGAAGGCGCGGACAGCAGCACGTCGTTGATGAAACGTGTGACCGGGGCCAGCCAGCCGCGATGCCCGAATTCAGCCAGATAGGTGCCGGCCAGAATACCGATCGGCGTACCGATCAGGGTGCCGACCACCGTCATGATCAGGCTGCCCGCGATGGCGTTGAGCAGGCCGCCCGAATTGCCCGGCGGCGGGGTCATCTGTGAAAATACGGCAGGGGTGAGGGAAAATAGTCCGTGAGCCAGCAATGTGAACAGTATCCAGCATAGCCAGAACAAGCCAAACAGCATGGCCAGCACCGAGACCGAAAGTCCCGCTGCGTTGATGATGCGGCGTCGTGTGTAAAGGTTCACCATGGTCCTTATGTAACCTGCCCTTCCCGCATCCCAAGCTTGTAAAGCATGTAGCGTGCAATGGCCAGGACGACGAATGTAATGAAGAACAGGATCAGGCCGAGTTCGATCAGCGATGAGGTGTAGAGGTCGCCGACGGCCTCGTTGAATTCGTTGGCCAGCGCCGATGAAATGCTGTTGCCCGGCATCAGCAGCGACTTGCTCAATTCATGCGAATTACCGATCACGAAGGTGACCGCCATGGTTTCACCCAGTGCGCGTCCGAGCCCAAGCATGATGCCGCCGGCAACCCCGACCTTGGTGTAGGGCAACACCACCTGCCACATCACTTCCCAGGTGGTCGCACCGACTGCAAAAGCCGATTCCTTGAGCATGGGGGGCACCACATCAAAAACATCGCGCATCACCGAAGCAATGAACGGGATGACCATGATGGCGAGGATGATGCCGGCCGTCAGCAGGCCGATACCCATCGGCGGGCCGGAAAAGAAGGGCCCGATATAGGGCAGCGTGCCCACATGCCGGTTCAGCCAGGGTTCGACGTGGTCGGCGAACATCGGCGCAAACACGAACAGCCCCCACATACCGTAAATGATGCTGGGGATGCCGGCCAGCAACTCGATCGCGATGCCGAGCGGGCGGCGCAAAATGCGCGGAGAAAGCTCGGTCAGGAACAGGGCGATCCCAAAACTGACCGGAATCGCAATGAGCAGCGCGATACCGGAGGTGACGAGCGTGCCGAACACAGGGATCAGCGCGCCAAATTTATCGTTGACCGGATCCCATTCGGGACTGGTCAGAAAACCAAGGCCAAAAGCATGGATGGCGGGGAGGCTGCCATCCACGAGTGAAACGATGATTGCTGCCAGCAGCGCCAACACACCGAATGCGCTGACACGCGTCAGACTTCGGAATGACAAGTCGAAAAACGACTGTCGTTTGAGGCTCGCTTCTTGTGAGAACATCATCATGGTCGATTGTTTTGGTTAAAAAAATATCGGGGGCAAAAATAACGGGGGCATAAGCCCCCGCAATTATAGCTTATGGGTGTGCTGTGTCAGCCACGTCCCACATTTATTTCCAGACGGACTTGCCAGATGCAGTCTTGATCTGTGATTTCCATTCTTTATGGATCAACTTAACCAAACTTGCTGGCAACGGAACATAATCCAGATCTGATGCCATTTTGCTGCCGTGTGCGTAGGACCAGGAAAAGAACTTCAGCACTTCCTTGGCAGTTGCAGGCTTGTCCTGAACCTTGTACATCAGGATGAAAGTCGCGCCGGCGATAGGCCAGCTGTTTTTGCCGGCTTGATCGGTCAGCAGCAGGTAGAAACCAGGAGCCTTGGACCAATCTGCTCCGGCTGCAGCTGCCTGAAATGCGGAAGCTTCCGGCTGAACGTAATGACCGTCGTGGTTTTTCAGGGAAACGTGGTTCATGTGGTTCTGCAGGGC
>CAZCKZ010000060.1:7353-9050 GCA_964499395.1 uncultured Gallionella sp.
TATGCATATTCCACATAGCCGATGGAACCCTTGATGCGTTGTACGTAAGAAGCAACACCTTCGTTGCCCTTGCCACCGGTACCGGCTTTCCATGCAACAGATGTACCCACGCCTACGCTGGATTTCCATTCAGGGCTGACCTTGGACAGGTAGTTGGTGAAAATGAAGCTGGTACCCGAACCATCGGAGCGGTGCACAACAGTGATATCCTGGTCAGGCAGAGCCAAACCCTTGTTCAGCGCGGCAATAGCCGGGTCGTTCCACTTGGTGATCTTGCCCAGGTAGATGTCTGCCAGTGTTGCGCCATCCAGTTTCAACGAGCCGGAAGCAACACCTTCCAGATTTACGACAGGAACCACACCGCCGATAACGGTCGGGAACTGCATCAGCCCTTTTTCTTTCAGAACTTCAGGCTTGAGGGGCATATCGGATGCGCCGAAGTCCACAGTCTTGGCACCGATCTGCTTGATGCCGCCGCCGGAGCCGATGGACTGGTAGTTCAGGCCGATACCGGTATTTTTCTTGTAGGCATCAGCCCACTTGGAATATACAGGGTAAGGGAAAGTGGCGCCCGCACCGGTGATGTCGGTTGCCTGGCTTACGCCTGCGTAAGCAACCGCAGCGGTAGCCGCAATGCCGATAAAGAGTTGTTTCATTTTGCTATTCATTAATGTCTCCAGTTGAGTTGAGTTTGATGCCTGCCGCTATTTGTGAATGCCAATCAAAACAGCAACGCGCTCATATTAGGGATGGTTTATTACAGGATTATTACAGTGGATTGTCAGCGACCATGATTTTCGAGAGCCGGTTTCGCTGCTAATGGAGTTGCCCGTTTGCAGTCTTGAAATTTGCAGCCTTGAAATAAGTTACTGCGAATTATGGTCCACTTCGCGCTCGATTTCCTCGGCAGTGATATGGCGCACATCACGTCCTTTCACCATGTAGACCACATATTCGGACATATTCTTGGCATGGTCGCCTATGCGCTCGATGGATTTGGCAACAAGCAGGATTTCAAGTGCGCTGGAAATGGTGCGCGGGTCTTCCATCATGAAGGAAACGATATTTCGCAGGATGATGCGGAATTCCTCATCCACCTCCTCATCCTGGCGCACTACTTCTGCGACCGTGGAAATATCCATGTTGGAAAAAGCGTCCAGCGACTTGTCCAGCATGTCCAGGGTCAGATTTGAAACATGTCTTATCTTCTCAAAACGCGGCAGGGACAGGTTTTTTTTCTGCGCCAAAACCTTGGCTGTGGTTGCGATCTTTTTCGCTTCATCGCCGATGCGTTCGAGATCGGTTATTGTCTTGATCACCATGATTACCATACGCAAGTCGACGGCTGTCGGTTGCCGGCGGGCGATGATTTGGGTGCAGCTTTCGTCTATAGCCACTTCCATCGCATTGACGAGGTGGTCATCGGAAATGATGCGATCTATCGATGCAGGATCACCATCGGTCAGCGACTCAATGGCAAGCCAGACTTGACCTCTCACCAGTTTGCCCATCTGCAGCACCCGTGCACGCACAGATTCAAGCTCAACGTCATACTGCTTCAGGGTGTGTTCGCTGTTGGCCATCTGATTTCTCTCTGCCAGATTCGGATATAACCGGCGATGCTAACCGTGCAGCGTGACGTTTTTGTTACATGAGATTCCTTTGGCAATGCGGCGTTCAGCTTTTTCGGTTAAGTT
>CAZCKZ010000061.1:0-8953 GCA_964499395.1 uncultured Gallionella sp.
ACAATCATGTGCTGCACGAACGCAACATATTGCTGACTGTAGTGGTTGAAGACAAGCCTTATGTCACCAAAGGTAACCGTTTCCTGATCAGTGATCTGGGCAAGAACTTTTATCGCGTGAAATTGTTTTACGGATTTATGCAAACTCCCGATATTCCATTTGCGCTGGAATTGTGCGGCTCACAGTTGCCCTTCGACATGATGACGACTTCATTCTTCGTTTCACGCGCCCTGATCGTTTCCAGCCCGAAACCCGGAATGGCCAAATGGCGCGAGCGCCTGTTCGTGGCATTATCCAAGAACGCCGTGAACGCGACAGACTTCTTCAAGATTCCGGCCAACCGGGTCATCGAAATGGGGACTCGTATAGAGATTTGATTGCGGGCCAGATGCCGGTTTGTAGATACAACCCCCCCGATGTGTTGCGATGCCCGATCCTTAAAAACCGGTGCCGCCAGGGATTATTTCGGAATATTCATATGCCGGCAACGAGGTTGAAGCAGTATATGAATCAGAGGATAATCCGCGCCTGAATTAATTAAGGTCGTGCAATGACAGAATATCTGCTGATTTTGATCAGCGCGGTGTTTGTGAACAACATCGTGATGGTCAAGATTCTCGGGTTGTGTCCGTTCATGGGGGTTTCCAGAAAACTGGAGGCCGCCATCGGAATGGGTGCAGCCACCACTTTCGTGCTGACCCTTGCCTCGGGTTCGAGTTACCTGATCAACCATTATCTTCTGGGACCTGAACTTTCCTACCTTACCACGCTGTCGTTCATCGTGGTGATCGCCGGTATCGTGCAATTTACCGAGATGGTGGTGCAGAAAACCAGTCCGGTCTTGCACCAGGTTCTGGGTATCTATTTGCCGCTGATCACCACCAACTGTGCGGTGCTCGGCATTCCGCTGCTCAATGTTCAGGCGAAACACAACTTCATTGAATCCATATTCTTCGGCATGGGCGGTGCGCTGGGCTTTACGCTGGTGATGGTGCTGTTTGCCGCGATGCGCGAGCGCCTGGAAGGCGCGGATGTTCCGGTGATCTTCAAAGGCTCGGCAATCGCGATGGTCACCGCCGGACTGATGAGCCTGTCCTTCATGGGATTCTCCGGGCTGATCAAGTAATGGAAAGCCCCGGATGTTAAGTGCTTTGCTGGTGATGGCGGCGATTGCGATCGTGCTCGGCGCGATACTCGGGTTTGCCGCGATCAAATTCCGTGTGGATGAAAATCCGCTGGTGGACAAGATCGATGCGGTGTTGCCGCAAACTCAGTGTGGACAATGCAGCTACCCCGGCTGCAAGCCTTATGCAACAGCTATCGCCGCGGGGGAAGCCGACATCAATCGCTGCCCGCCGGGCGGCGAAGAGGGCATACAGAAACTTGCCGATCTGCTCGGTGTGGAATTCAAACCCTTCGGCAGCGATACCGCCGCACCCAAACCAAAATCGGTCGCCTACATCGACGAAAGCACCTGCATAGGCTGCACATTGTGCATCCAGGCCTGTCCGGTGGATGCCATCGTCGGCGCGGCCAAGCAGATGCACACCATCATTACTGCAGAATGCACAGGCTGTGAGCTGTGCATCGCGCCATGCCCGGTAGACTGCATCAGCATGCTGGTCATCGAGGAAAAGATCAGCAACTGGAAATGGAAATATCCGGTGTACGCCTTAACTGCTGCAGAAGCTGCAGGGGCGTCGCGTTGAGAAAGCTCCATCACTTTCACGGCGGCATCCATCCGCCCAGCAACAAGACGCAGTCCACCCGAACGGCCATAGCGGGTGTGCCGCTGTCCGGGAAACTGGTCGTTCCGCTTCACCAGCATGCCGGAGAGGCTGCCAAGCCTGTCGTGCAAGCCGGCGATTATGTGCTGAAGGGCCAGCTTATCGGCATGCCCGACGGCTTTGTTTCAAGCGCGGTTCATGCGCCCACTTCGGGAACCATCACCGCGATCGACATGCAGCTGATCGCACACCCTTCCGGCCTGCCCAATCTGTGCGCCACGCTGATACCGGACGGAAAGGATGAATGGGTGGTGCGAAAACCTGTCGATTACCGCAACCATAGTCAGGCAGAATTGCAGCATCTGCTGCGCATGGCCGGCGTGGTGGGTCTGGGCGGGGCGGTATTCCCCAGCGACATCAAGCTGCGCATCGGCGAACAAAAAGTCGCCACGCTGATCCTGAACGGCGCGGAGTGCGAACCCTATATCACATGCGACGACATGCTGATGCGCGAGCGCGCCGCAGAGATCGTGCAGGGTGCGGAAATGCTGCGCTTCATGATGGACGCCGATGAGGTGCTGTTCGGCGTCGAGGACAACAAACCCGAAGCGATTGCCGCGCTGCAACAGGCGATTACTGCAGGAAACCTGAACCAGGAGGTGGTCGCGATCCCGACGATCTATCCGGGTGGCGGCGCGAAACAACTGATCCGCGTAATCACCGGGCTGGAAGTTCCTTCCGGAAAGTTGCCCACCGACATCGGCGTGCAATGTTTCAACGTTGCCACCGCCCGCACGGTTTATCGCGCGCTGGCGCACGGCGAGCCGTTGCTGTCCCGGATCATCACCATCACCGGTAACGTCCGGCACGCGCAGAATTACGAAACGCTGATCGGCACGCCGATAGCCGAACTGGTTGCGCTGAGCGTGGCGCTGCCGGACACCGATCGCTACATCATGGGCGGTCCGATGATGGGCATGCCTTTGCCTTCCGTGCATGTCCCCGCGGTGAAAGCCACCAACTGCATCATCGCCGCATCGGCAAAGTTATTTCCGCCGCCGCAGCCGGCCATGCCGTGCATCCGCTGCACGCGCTGCGTCGAAGTGTGTCCCGCGGATTTGCAACCGCAGGACCTGTACTGGTTCGCCCAGTCCAGGGAGTTTGGCAGGGCGCAGTTATTCAGCCTGTTCGACTGCATCGAGTGCGGTGCGTGCAGCTATGTGTGCCCCAGCCATATTCCGCTGGTGCAGTATTACCGCTTTGCCAAGAGCGAGATCCGCGCGCGCGAGCACGACAAGCAGCTCGCGGATCAGGCAAGGGTACGGCATGAATATCACGAACTGCGGCTCGAACGCGAGAAGCGCGAAAAAGCAGACAAACTGGCTGCCAGGGAAAAAGCCGCGCAAGCCGCCAAACTTGCCGGCACCCAGTCATTGGCAACACAACAACAGACCGAACAAGCCGAACTGGAAGCACGGCGCACGCATATCCGTGAAGTCGCTCAATCCGGCACACAACCGAACGCAACGGGAACCGACACGCCATGATTTTCTCTCCTTTCATCAACAAACCGGACAGCGTCGCGCGGATCATGCTAAAGGTCCTGCTGGCACTGGTTCCCGGCATTGCGCTGTACGTGTGGTATTTCGGCCCGGCGATTCTGGTTTCGATCACGCTGGCCAGCCTGACCGCACTGGGCACCGAGGCCCTGATGCTCAGGTTGCGCGGCCGGCCGGTCGCACCCTTCCTCAGGGACAACAGCGCGCTGCTCACGGCCTGGCTGCTGGCGCTCTCCATTCCGCCGCTGGCGCCGTGGTGGCTGGTGGTGGTCGGCACGGCCTTCGCCATTGTGATTGCCAAACACCTGTACGGCGGGCTGGGCAACAATCTGTTCAATCCGGCGATGGTCGGCTACGCGGTCCTGATCATTTCATTTCCGGCACAGATGACCCACTGGATAGCGCCCCAAGGGTTGGAACAAGGGGGACTGGCGTTGTCCGGACTCAGTTTCCCGCAACAGCTGGAATATATTTTCCTTGGCGTGCTGCCGGACCGGGCAACGCTGGACGCGCTTACGATGGCAACGCCGCTGGACACGCTGAAAACGCATTTGCATCTGGCCCAACCCATCCGGCAGATCCTCGAAATGCCGATTTACGGACATCTGGCCGGGCGCGGCAGTGAAATGGTGGCGGGCGGATTCCTGCTGGGGGGGCTATATCTGCTCGCCGCACGCATCATCAGCTGGCACATTCCCGTCGCATTTCTCGGCACCCTGCTGGTCATCGCCGGAATATTCCATCTTGCCGATCCGGGGCATTATGCCGAGCCGCTGTTCCACTGGTTCGCCGGTGCATCGATGCTGGGTGCTTTCTTCATACTCACCGATCCGGTCAGCAGTCCCACCACCAACAAGGGGCGACTGATTTTTGCCGCAGGCGTGGCACTGCTCACTTACCTGATCCGGGTGTTCGGCGGCTTCCCGGACGGCGTGGCTTTCGCCACGCTGCTGATGAACATCTGCGTGCCGTTGATCGTGCTGTATACCCAGCCGCCTGTATTTGGCAAGAAAGACGCAGTGTCCGGGAAAAAAGCCAAAGGCGACAAACCATGAGGCGCACTATCGCGAAAGCCTCATTGCTTACCGCGCTCAACCTGCTCTTCTTTGCGGTGATCGGCACCGCCTTGCTCGCGCTGACCTACCAGCTGACGCACGATCCGATCGCGCGCAGCGTGGAAAATGCAAAATTGAAACTGATCACGCAAATCGCGCCCGCCTCGACTTACGACAACGACATCATGAAGGACACCGTGCAACTGGCGGCAGATGATTTGCTGGGCAACGATGACACAACCCTGGCCTATATCGGCCGTCTCAACGGCCAGCCCTCCATCGCGGTGTTGCAGGTCATCGCCCCGGAAGGTTATGGAGGCGAGATTCATCTGGTTATCGCCATCCGCAGCGATGGTAGAATCGCCGGTGTGCGCGCAGTATCGGACAATGAGACGCCGGGCCTGGGCGATTACATCGAGATCGCCAAGAGCAAATGGATCACCGGCTTCAACGGCGCCTCACTGGAAAACCACAAGGACAGCGACTGGCAAGTCAAAAAGGACGGCGGAACTTTCGACTACATGGCCGGCGCCACGATCACCCCGCGTGCGGTGATAAAAGCGGTGCACAGGGCGCTGCAGTATTACGCGCTGCATCGCGAAGCGTTGTTCAAACAGAATCCATCCGGCAAAACCGATGCTGTAACGAGTGAAGGAAAAAAGAAATGACCTCTCGGGAATTCAAGGACATTTTTTACAACGGTGTTTGGAAACAGAATACCGGCGTGGTGCAACTGCTCGGGCTATGCCCGTTGCTGGCAATCAGCAACTCGGTGGTGAATGCGCTCAGCCTGGGGCTGGCCACCACGCTGGTGATGACTTTGTCGGGCAGCGCGGTGGCCGCGATACGCGAGATCATCCCCAACGAAGCGCGCATCCCGGTGTACGTGCTGATCATCGCGGTGCTGGTCACCATCGTGCAATTCCTGATGAATGCCTATGTTTACTCGCTGTATCTGGTGCTGGGCATCTTCATTCCGCTGATCGTCACCAACTGCATCGTGCTGGCGCGCGCCGAAGCCTTTGCCTCCAAGAACGGCATCCGCGCCTCCGCGCTGGACGGCATCGCGATGGGCCTGGGACTGACGGCAGTGCTGACCATCCTGGGCGGCGTCCGCGAAATCCTCGGGCACGGCACGCTGCTGTCCGGCATCGACATGGTGTTCGGCGAAGCGGCGAAAGCCTGGGTAATAACAGTCGTGCCGCACTATCACGGCTTCCTGCTCGCGATCCTGCCGCCCGGCGCATTCATCACGCTGGGCATGCTGATCGCGGGCAAGAACTGGCTGAACCTGCGCGCCGAACGCAAACTGCGCGGCAGCGATGCCACCATCGTGCCGGTGTCTGGCGGATGCTCGCCTGCGATGCACTGAGCAGGCGCAGGATGCACCAAACAATAACCGTAGCACTGCACCGGATGTTTTTCCGAACAAACCCATGAACCCAGCCAAGCGCCGCGAAATATTCCTGCGCTTCCGCGCCGCCAATCCGCACCCCACCACCGAGCTGGAATACAAGACACCATTCGAGCTGCTGGTCGCGGTGCTGCTGTCGGCGCAGGCTACCGATGTCAGCGTGAATGCCGCGACGCGGCATCTGTTTCCGGTCGCGAACACGCCACAGGCGATACTCGTGCTCGGCGAGGAGAAGTTGCGCGGGCATATCCAGCGCATCGGCCTTTACAAGACCAAGGCCAAACACCTGATGCAGACCTGCCGGTTGCTGGTGGAACGGCACGGCGGCGCGGTGCCGCAAACCCGCGAGGAACTGGAAGCCCTGCCCGGCGTGGGCCGCAAGACCGCCAACGTGATCCTCAACACCGCGTTCGGCCAGCCCACCATCGCGGTGGACACGCATATCTTCCGCGTCGCGAACCGCATCGGTATCGCGCCCGGCAAGGACGTGCTGGAAGTGGAAAAGAAACTGCTCAAGTTCGTGCCGGACGAATTCAAACACGACGCACACCATTGGCTGATCCTGCACGGCCGCTATGTATGCCAGGCGCGCAAACCGAAATGCGGTGCGTGTATCATTCATGACCTGTGCGAGTACAAGGGGAAGGAATGAACCCGGATAATCCTTGCAAATATAAGTTGGGCTTTAACCTTTCTGTAGGAGCGGGCCATGCCCGCGATTGACATGGTCGCGGGCATGGCCCGCTCCTACGAAGGCACTCTGGGATAAGGGACGATGCTATTCAATCCGTCGCGCGACGAAGCGCGCAACTTCCTGTTCGAATCCTGGCGCAAACGCCGCGCCGGAGAATTGCTCACGCCGCTGGAAGACCTGGCCGCGCAGCTTATCGCCAGGCATCCCGAATATTTTACCGTGCTGGAAAATCCTGAATCACAGCAGGACAAGGACTTCCTCCCGGAACAGGGCGAGACCAATCCATTCCTGCATCTGATGATGCACCTGACCATCGAGGAGCAGATCTCCATCGACCAGCCGGCGGGCATACGCGCGCATTTCACGCGCCTCACCCGGCAGCTCGAATCGGAACACGAAGCGCAACATCGCATGATGGAATGCCTCGGCGAGATGATCTGGCAGGCACAGCGCAATCACACCCAGCCGGATGCGGCGATATACTTCGCCTGTCTTGAGAGTCAATGAAAAGGGTAATGCAATGCGTTTGAGCAAGATCACCACTCGAACAGGAGACAAGGGCACAACCGGCCTTGCCGATGGCACGCGTCTCGGCAAAGACCATGCGCGCATCGCGGTGCTGGGCAGCGTGGACGAACTGAACAGCCAGCTCGGCGTGCTGCTTGCCGAACGGCTTCCGCCCGATATCCGCGCGGTGCTGCTGCAGATACAGAATGACCTGTTCGACCTGGGCGGCGCCTTCGCGCTGCCCGCCCAGGATGTGTTCCCGGAAGACAAGATTGCGTGGCTGGATGAACAGCTTGCGCATTACAACGCCGGCCTGCCGCCATTGCGCGAATTCATCCTGCCGGGCGGTTCACGCGCGGGCGCGTTGTGCCATGTGGCTCGCACCTTGGCGCGCCGCGCCGAGCACGATCTGGCGGTGCTTTCCCAGAATGAAGCAGTGCCGCAACACGCGCTGCCCTACCTGAATCGATTGTCGGATTTATTGTTTGTGCTGAGCCGCTGCATCAACCGGGTAGATGCAGTCACTGAAACTTTGTGGCAACGCGATAATTGAAGGTGAAACGGGCGCAGATTACCGGGCGTGTTCGGGATAGTGGTAATAGCGGGTATTCAGGTAATGTGCGACCTCGGCTACATCGTCATCGCTCCACACCAAACCCTCAATCCCCTGCCAGCGGCGAACTTCTGTGTTCAGACTGTCCCAATCCATGGCGAGCTTCTGGTCACGCCAATGAATTTTTTCGTTGTGGCAGGCGATGCAATGCGTCGTATACAACAGATATCCGCGCGGCGTGTCACCCACGGGCTGGGCGTTGGCGATTGCGGGAACCCAAAAACAGACCGACAACAAGGCAAACATCCATCTTTTAGTCATCTTGTTCTCCATAGTAATCCGGCTGATTTCCGCACCATGCATTCAATATAAGCCACGCTCCGGGGTTAATCAAACCGGAGGACTTTATCCGGCACCGCCAAGACGGCCTTCCTGAAAATCCTTGATGGCCTGAAAGATTTCCTCCTTGCTGTTCATCACGAATGGCCCGTGTTGCACGATAGGTTCGCCCAGGGGTCTGCCGGCAACCACAATGGCTCTGGCGGGGCCTGACGAGATCATCGTCAGGCCGTCCGAATCGGGTGTGTTGGCGAGTATGCCCATGCGGCTTTCGCCCAGCAGCGTGCCGCCTATCGTTACCTCGCCGCGATAGACAAAGATGAAAGCGTTATGGGTTGCCGGCAAGGCCGTCGAGAACAGGCTGTCCGCCGGGAGATCGATGTCCAGATACAGCGGTTCGGTATCCTCGCGGGTCATCACACCGGTAACGCTGTTGCTGGTTCCCGCGATCACGCGCACCGTCACCCCTTCATCCGTTACATATTCGGGAATCTCGGCCTTCGGTATGTCGCGATACCAGGCAGGGATCATCTTGCGCTGTGCCGGCAGATTCAGCCACAGCTGGAAACCCTCCATGACGCCGTTCTCCTGTTCCGGCATCTCGGAGTGGATGATGCCCCGGCCGGCGGTCATCCATTGCACACCGCCGTTCTGCAGGAGTCCTTCATGGCCGGCATTGTCACGATGGCGCATGCGCCCCGCGATCATGTAAGTGACGGTCTCGAAACCGCGGTGCGGATGGTCGGGAAAGCCGGCGATGTAATCATCCGGATCGTCGCTGCGAAAGTTGTCGAGCATCAGGAACGGATCCAGCCGCTGTTGCAGATTCTGCGTAAGCACGCGCGTGAGTTTGACACCGGCACCGTCGCTGGTCGCCACTCCGGTGACGATGCGTTCTATCGTCCGCGGCTGCGTGACGGCATCAAGTTTGGCTGATTGTTTAATTGTTGAGCTCCTTCAAATGCTGTTTGTTGCCAGATCCACTGAATCGTTCAGTGTCTATTAACCGGCAATGATCCCGTCTATTGGAACAGATTCCATTATCACGGCGGGTCATGCTCCAATGCAAATGCTGGCCGATTCGGAATGCCCAAACTTGCGCCAG
>CAZCKZ010000062.1:0-8943 GCA_964499395.1 uncultured Gallionella sp.
AGAAGATCACCTTCTTGTTGCCTGTCGAATCGAGTTCCTGCGCAAGGCCGGCCAGCACGAACTCCTTGTATAGCCGGTCATGGCATTTTTCGAGATAACACCGATCCGCCATCTGCGCCAGGATGTCTGCCGAGGCGACCATGTTGCCGATGGCCCGGAAATTGTCGGGCACTTCGATGCTGTCTACCGGAACTTCATACCCGGTAAAGTGAACCACCTTCGCGGCCATTTCTGCGAGGTTCCCCATACCGACCTCCTGCAGATAGTGTTTCAGCAGTTCCGCGCCGCGCGACACGTGGATCAGCGTGAATTCGGCGCCTTGCCGGTCTTCCTCGCTACCCCGTTTGCGCAGGTAGCCGCTGTCGTGAAACAGCGCGATCAATATGCCGAATACAAACAACTCTGCGCCCAGCCCGCCGCCGGTTTTGTGCGAACGCTCATGGCCGTCCATCAGACGCGCACTGGCCAGCGTAACGTCGAGAATGTGCTGCAAATCGTGATAGCCGGTATCGCAGGGGGCAAAGTGCGGATCTTCGCCGCGATAGAACTGCGAAATATGATCGAACGCATTGCGCAGGATGCTGGATTTGGAGCCGGGAAACAGGTCGAGATACAGGCTTTCCACCGCATCGCCGACGATGGCGTGGTTGGTCACATTGACGGTGTTGGCCACATCAAAGTTGTTGCGACGGAATTTCAGATCCTTAGTTCTGCATACCATATGCTATCACGAAGCCGGCCCGGCTTTATGTTTCAGATGAATTCTGGATGTCCGGCATTGTGCAGGAATTCTCTGGTTGATGCAGGACATTTTCCGGCCCGATTTGCGACAAAATTGCCAATGTTTCACCCGGGTCAGCCTTCAGGCTTAATGCCAAGCCGGACCTGTTATGGCATAATCCGCGGCTCTGAAAACGCGGTCAGGCAAGCGAAACAACATGAAAGCGCAAACACTTTACGACAAACTCTGGAATGCACACGTGGTCCGTCAGGAATCCGACGGCACTGCATTGATCTATATCGACCGCCATCTGGTGCATGAAGTCACCAGTCCGCAGGCCTTCGAGGGCTTGAAGCTGGCCGGCCGCAAGCTGTGGCGCACCTCTTCCATCCTCGCTGTGGCGGATCACAATGTGCCGACCACCGGGCGTGCGCAGGGCATCTCCGATCCCGTCTCGCGGTTGCAGGTGGAAACGCTGGACAGCAATTGCGCTGAGTTCGGCGTGAACGAATTCAAGATGTCCGATCAGCGTCAGGGCATCGTGCATGTGATCGGTCCGGAGCAGGGGGCGACTTTGCCGGGCATGACGGTGGTGTGCGGCGATTCCCACACCAGCACGCACGGCGCCTTCGCCGCGCTCGCGTTCGGCATCGGCACGTCCGAGGTCGAGCACGTGATGGCAACGCAATGCCTGCTGATGAAAAAATCGAAGGCGATGCAGGTGGTGGTCGAGGGCGCGCTGGGACCGGGCGTCACTGCGAAGGATGTCGCGTTGGCCGTGATCGGCAAGATCGGCACGGCGGGCGGCACCGGATTTGCGATCGAATTTGCCGGCAGCACGATACGCGGCCTTTCCATGGAAGGACGCATGACGTTGTGCAATATGGCGATCGAGGCCGGCGCGCGCGCGGGCATGGTGGCGGCCGACGATACCACCATCAGCTATCTGAAGGGTCGTCCGTTCGCGCCCCGTGGCGAGATGTGGGACAAGGCAGTGGCCTATTGGCAAACTTTGCACAGCGATGAAGGTGCGCAGTTCGACAACGTGGTCAGGCTGGACGCTGCGCAGATCAAACCGCAGGTGACCTGGGGCACATCGCCGGAAATGGTGGTGGCGGTGAATGGGTGCGTGCCCGATCCTGCGAACATAAGCGATACGGTCAAGCGTGATGCCACCGAGCGCGCGCTGCAGTATATGGGGCTGGCGGCAAACACGCCGATCGAGCAGATCTATATCGACAAGGTGTTCATCGGTTCATGCACCAATTCGCGCATAGAAGATCTGCGCGCGGCAGCGCTGATCGCGCGCGGCAAACATGTCGCGGGGAACGTCAAGCTGGCAATGGTTGTGCCCGGTTCCGGATTGGTGAAACGGCAAGCCGAACAGGAAGGTCTCGACAAGGTCTTTATTGCGGCGGGTTTTGAATGGCGCGAGCCGGGCTGTTCGATGTGTCTCGCGATGAACGACGACAAGCTCTCGCCGGGCGAGCGCTGTGCCTCGACTTCCAACCGCAACTTCGAGGGGCGGCAGGGGCAGGGCGGACGCACCCATCTGGTCAGTCCGGAAATGGCTGCAGCAGCAGCGATTGCCGGTCATTTTGTTGATATAAGCGCGGTTAATTAAAAAGGAGCTATTTGATGAAAGCAGCAGCATTGGTCTTGGCGGTATTGTTCTTGGCGGGTTGCAATACCATGGAAGGGTTGGGCAAGGATATTCAAAAAGGCGGCACTGCTTTGGAAAAAGCGGCTGTAAAAGACAAGGCGGCTGAAAAGTAATGAAAAAATTTACCGTGCTGAACGGGTTGGTCGCGCCGCTGGACAGGGCCAATGTGGATACCGATGCGATCATCCCAAAACAGTTTTTAAAGTCGATCAAGCGCTCGGGTTTCGGCCCGAACCTGTTCGACGAATGGCGTTACCTGGATCACGGCGAGCCGGGCAGGGATAATTCCGGGCGTCCGGTCAATCCCGATTTCGTGCTGAATCAACCGCGCTATCAGGGCGCGCAGATTTTGCTCGCCCGCGAGAATTTCGGTTGCGGCTCTTCACGCGAACACGCGCCATGGGCGCTGGAGGATTACGGTTTTCGCGTCATCATCGCGACCAGCTTTGCCGACATATTTTTTAACAACTGCTTCAAGAACGGCTTGTTGCCGATCCGCCTGGGTGCAGAGCAGGTTGATGAGTTGTTCAGGGAGGTGGAAGCAAATGCAGGTTACAAACTGGTCATCGATTTGGAACAGCAAACCATCAGCGCGCCAAATGGCAAGGTGTACAAGTTTGAAGTCGAGGCATTTCGCAAGCACTGTTTGTTGAACGGTCTGGACGATATCGGTCTGACTTTGCAGCATGTGGATGAGATCAAGGCATACGAGGAAAAACACCGCACGGCGCAGCCGTGGCTGTTTGCGTAATCGATGTGCAATTCTGACTGGGAAAATAAATGAAAATTGCGGTATTGCCGGGTGACGGCATAGGGCCGGAAATTGTCGCTCAGGCGGCAAAAGTGTTGGAGGCGTTGCGCAGCGACGGATTGAAGGTCGAACTGGAGTATGCGCATATCGGCGGTGCGGGCTACGATGCGGCGGGCGATCCTTTCCCCGCCGAAACTGAAAAGCTGGCGATTGCGGCCGATGCCGTGCTGCTCGGCGCGGTGGGCGGCTACCAGTACGATACATTGCCCCGGCCCAAGCGCCCGGAGCAAGGCCTGTTGCGCATCCGCAAGGGACTGGGACTGTTCGCCAACCTGCGCCCGGCGATGGTGTATCCCGAACTGGTCAATGCGTCCAGCCTGAAGCCCGAGCTGGTGTCCGGACTGGACATCATGATCCTGCGAGAATTGACCGGTGACATCTATTTCGGACAGCCGCGCGGCATACGCACACTGGACAACGGTGAGCGACAGGGTTTCGACACCATGCTCTACAGCGAGTCCGAGATTCGCCGCGTGGCGCATGCGGGTTTCCGGATCGCAATGAAGCGCGCCGGTAAAAATGCCCAGGCAAAGATGTGTTCGGTGGACAAGGCCAACGTGCTGGACACCAGCATGTTCTGGCGCGAGATCGTGACCGAGGTGGGCAAAGAATATCCCCAGGTCGAGTTGTCGCACATGTACGTGGATAACGCGGCGATGCAGCTGGTGCGCGCACCGAAACAGTTCGATGTGATGCTGACCGGCAATATCTTCGGCGACATTTTGTCGGATGAAGCGTCGATGCTGACCGGATCGATCGGCATGTTGCCGTCCGCTTCGCTGGATGCGAACAACAAAGGTCTGTATGAACCCTGCCACGGTTCGGCACCCGACATTGCGGGAAAGGATATCGCCAATCCGCTGGCGACGATTTTGTCGGTGGCGATGATGATGCGCTATACCTTTGCGCGCGAAGACGTCGCGCAGCGTATCGAGACGGCGGTGCACAATACGCTGCAACAGGGTTTGCGTACCGCGGATATTGCCGAAGCGGGTGAACAGAAGACCGGCACTGCGGCGATGGGCGATGCAGTCGTCGCGTCGCTGTAAATACATTTCAGAGAGAAAAATTTATGAACAAGCAATACGACGTATGCATATTGGGCGCGACCGGCGCGGTGGGCGAGGCGATGCTGTCGATACTGGAACAGCGCAAGTTTCCGGTACGCAATCTTTATCCGCTGGCGTCCAGCCGTTCGGCCGGTTCGACCGTGCAGTTCAATGGTGCGGAGATTACCGTGATCGACGTGGATGATTTCGATTTCGCCAAGGCGCAGATCGGATTGTTTTCTGCCGGCGGCAGCGTGTCGGAAAAATATGCACCGATCGCGGCGGCAGCGGGTTGCGTGGTGATCGACAATACCGCGCACTTCCGCTATGACCGCGACATTCCGCTGGTGGTGCCGGAAGTGAATCCGCACGCCATCGCGCAATACACGAATCGCGGCATCATCGCCAACCCCAACTGTTCAACCATCCAGATGCTGGTGGCGCTCAAACCTATCAAGGACGCGGTAGGCATCGCGCGTATCAATGTCGCGACTTATCAGGCGGTGTCGGGCACCGGCAAGGAAGCGATTGACGAGCTGGCCGACCAGACCCGGGCGCTGTTTAACCATAAGGATGTCAAGGCCGAGGTCTATCCGAAACGCATCGCGTTCAATGTGCTGCCGCAGATCGATGTGTTCATGGACAACGGCTACACCAAGGAAGAAATGAAGATGGTGTGGGAAACACAGAAGATCATGGAAGACGACTCCATCATGGTCAATCCGACTGCGGTGCGTGTGCCGGTTTTCTATGGACACTCGGAAGCAGTGCATATCGAGACGCGCAAAAAAATCACGGCTGACGAGGCGCGAGCCTTGCTGGACAAGGCTCCGGGCATAGTTGTGATGGACAAGCACGAACCGGGCGGTTACCCGACACCGATCGAAGCAGCGGGAAACGATGCGACTTACGTCGGGCGTATCCGCGAAGATATCTCGCATCCCATGGGCCTGAATCTGTGGGTGGTGAGTGACAATGTGCGCAAGGGCGCAGCTTTGAATAGTGTGCAAATTGCGGAAATTTTGATTGCGAAATATATCAATTGAGACATAATGCGAAGCATATTATTAGCTTGTGCTGATAACTCTATGATGTTATTTTATATTCTCTATCTGAAAAAATAAGGTAAGGGTGATCGCGTGCACATATCACTGGTGAAGCAACTTGCCATTCCATTCTGTCGGCAAACGCCGCCGAGCAAGTGGCTGGTTATACTGAAACTGTTCGGCATTGCTGCTGCTTTGATGCTGTCCGCAACCGCTTCCGCAGTGGGTTTGGGCAGCATCAACGTGACTTCCGCTTTGGGGCAGATACTCAAGGCTGACATAAAATTGGCGGACATCAGCAAGACTGAAAAAGACAGTCTGGCCGTTCGCCTTGCATCACCAGACGCCTATAAGGATTCCGGTCTGGAATATCCATACGGCAACAAATTCAAATTCGAGATTAAAAGTCGCGCTGACGGACAGTTTTACATCAAGGTAAGCAGCGCGCAGCCAGTCAATGATCCATTTGTCAGTCTGCTGGTTGAGTTGACCTGGTCAGCCGGCAAATTGTCCCGAGAATATACATTCCTGCTGGACCCTCCCGGTTATGTGCCGGTGCAACCCGCCCCGGTTCAAGTGCAGGCTGTTCCTCCGGAAGTGCAATCACCCGCAATAGCCGAATCTGCCATGCCCGCCGTTCCGGAAGAATCCGCAACCACACCTGTGACGCAAGCGGCTTCGACGGTTGCGGTCACTCCCGTTGCACAGGCAGCGCAAGAAATCCAGGCCAAACCTGCGGGGCAGGTTGTACCGCAAGCCACTGTCATGCCCGCGGAAAAGGCGGCAGTTGTGGAAGTTGCCGAGTTGCCAAACAAGGAATGGCTTGAGGTTCAACGCGGCGACACAATGTACAAAATCGCAGAAAAATACAAACTGGCCGATATGAATCTGGATCGTATGCTGGTCGCGCTATATCGCGTCAATGCCAACAAGTTTGACGGTAAAAATATGAACCGCATCAGGGCCGGCAAGATTTTGCGTTTACCGACGCAGGAGGAGTACTCGCGCGTGACACAGGCTGAAGCGGTAAAAGAAATTCATGCCCAGGCAGCAGATTGGAATGCGTACAGGCAAAAACTTGCCAGTGCAGCCACGGTCAGTAATAAGTCCCAGGCCACTCAGCAAGTCGCAACCGGCAAGATCAGCAGTTCAATAGCCGATATGGCTCCGGTGGCCAAAGAAAGTGCCAAGGAGGTGCTGAAACTTTCCAGGGGCGAAGCTCCGGGAGACAAGATCGGGGCGGGTGCAGGCGGACAGATGTCCGAGCAAGACAAGAAGAATGCTGCTCTGGAAGATGCAATTGCCAAGGAAAAGGCATTGAAGGAAGGTCAGGCACGCACCGCACTGCTGGAAAAGAATCTCCAGGAAATGAAACGCCTTGCCCAATTGAAAGTCGAAGCCGCTGCGCTGGCACAACCTGCGGTTGCGGCTAAAGCCGCGGTCAGCGAAGTGGCGGCAACGAGTGTGGTCAAGCCAGCCGCAGTTGTTGCCAAGCCGGCTCCGGCTGCCAAGCCAACTCCGGTTGTTGCCGCCAAGCCCAAGGTACAACCGGTCAAGCCGGAACCGTCCTTGCTGGATCAAGTCCTGGAGGAACCGCTGTATCTGGCTGGTGGCGCGGCTGCCTTGCTTGGTTTGGGAGTTCTTGGGTTCATGTTTTACCGGAAAAAAAAATCCTCGAATCAGTTTTCTGACGAACCATCAGGGGATGCAAGTGAAATAACGGGCCGCATGGCCTCGCCGGTTTTTCCTTCTCCCGATACGGGTGACTTTACTGTTTCGGCTGCCACAGCCCCGGTTGTGGAAGCACCCCCGTCTGACATTGTTGATCCGATCAGCGAGGCCGATCTGTTCCTCAACTTCGGCCGTGATGTCCAGGCTGAAGAAATTCTCAAGGATGCGCTGCAAAATGCGCCGGCCAACCCCCAGATACTGCTCAAGTTGCTGGGAATTTATGCCAATCGTAAGGATAAAAGTTCCTTCTCGGTATTCGCCCGCAAGTTGCAGGATTCCGGCGATGACGGTGCATGGCAGCAGGCCGTTGCTATGGGCCGCAAGCTGGAACCGGATAACCCGATGTATGGCGGAGGCTTCAAGTCGATGGAAGATACCGGCAGCGCAACCGTGCAGGTTCCGGTTTTTAATCCTCAAGTTGTACCGGAAGATGTCCCGAAGCCGCAATCATCCGCACTTGATTTTGACTTTGATTTGGGTGTGTCACCGGATCAGTCAGCCACATCGCCGGAGCAGGACTTTTTGAACAACTTGGAAACGACTTCGACTCTGTCGGATGATGACAGGCTTGCCGTGAAAGGTTCGGGAATGGATTTTGACATTACCTCCGACAAGACCCTTTCGCCAACGGCGCCCGGTTTGGCCAGCGGGCTGGATTTTGATATCACCTCCACAAATCCTGCGATGCCTGCAGCAAGCGGGCTGGAAGAATCGCCGGCGCAGATTTCCGATGATCTGGTATTCGGAATTTCAGACAGCCCTTCTTCATTCAAGCCGGAAGCGGCGAAGCCGGTGACAGACAAACCCGAAACAACTGACGGCGGTATGGAATTCACGCTGGACTTCCCGGTTGAAAGCACAACCGAGAATCCCGCACCTGCGGCGCAAACTGCTGCAAGCAGCTTTGCGGATATCAGTTTGGATTTTGATGATGTCGCAGCGCCCGTCGAATCGAGCGACGAAATCAAAAACGACAATTGGCAGGACGTCGCGACCAAACTTGATCTGGCAAAGGCTTATCACGAAATGGGCGACGCCAGCGGTGCGCGTGAAATTCTTGAGGAGGTCCTGCGTGAGGGGGATGCCGAGCAACGTGAATCCGCGCAGGCTCTTTTAGAACAACTCGGTTAATCATGCGTTTGTATAGCCATCTGACTAAGTTGGCAAACTACGCCAACTTAGTCATTGGTTAGCGGCAGCCCAGGATTGGGCTGCCGTTTTCTTTTGGATCGAGGCCACGGAATGAATTTCCATCCTGCCGCTCAGATCGTGACCTGGTGCGTGCTGGTCGCGATACTGCAATTTTTGAAACTTGAAATCCTGCTTGCTTCAGCAGGATTGATTTTTCTGTTTGCGATGCTGGCATCAGCTCACAAGTTCAGGCAATTACTGCGCCGTACCCGCTGGATCATGCTGTCATTATTGTTGGTCTATGCTTACAGCACGCCCGGACAGCCGCTGTTGGAAACATTCGGAATGTTCAGCCCCACTCGTGAAGGTCTGGGTGATGGCGTGTTGCAACTTACTCGTTTATTGTCGGCATTAGCCGCATTGGCGATTTTGCTGGACAGGTTGCACAGACAACAGTTGATCGCCGGTTTGTACACATTATTAGCGCCATTGAAGTTAATAGGCGTGTCGCGCGAACGCGTCGCGGTGCGCCTGGCATTGACGCTGCATTATGCCGAAGTCGCGATGCTGCGCGAGACACACACCTGGCAGGACAGCCTGCGCAGTTTGTTTGATCCGCATGGCGAGACCAGCAAGCAAATGGAGCTGACACTGTATCGTTTCAGTTTCAGCGACGGACTGTTGGTGGGCTTTGCGATGCTGCTGTTATACGGGACGCTGCGATGAGGATCGCGCTGGGTGTGGAGTATGACGGCTCTCCGTATTTTGGCTGGCAGAGCCAGCCGGAAGGA
>CAZCKZ010000063.1:0-2771 GCA_964499395.1 uncultured Gallionella sp.
GTTGCCGAAAAGATCCGGGCTGCTCTTGCCAAGCCTTACGAGCTGGTGCTGCAGCAGGAAGGCGATACGGAAAAGACAATTGAGTATCACTGCAGTTCAAGCATCGGGGTGGTGATGTTCATCAATCACGAATACCGGCCGGCCGACCTGATTAAACGGGCAGATATGATGATGTACCAAGCCAAAGAAAGCGGCCGCAACCAGGTTCGCTTACTCGATATTTGACACCGGCATCACGCACGAGGCTTCGCGAGGCCGGGCGGTGCCGGCGCTGTCACCACTTCAATACGTTTTTCCCCACCCACAATCCGGCGATACCGAATGCGATCATCGGCAGGTAATGCCACTCGATGACATGCATGATCGAATTGTTCACTTCGTAAAGTCTCAGCCATATCGCGCCGATGCTGAAGGCGAAAAGCAGCGCGCAGCAGCCGGCCAGATGATAATGCGTGCTGGCAAATTTCCGCATGACGTAAAACATCCAGGCAGCCGGCAACAATGACATCAGGGTAATGCCCAAAGTGCATTCAAAACTGTGGACGGGTAGCGGCGCGGGCGGATTATCGGCTTGCCATGCGAGGAACATCACCAGCACAAATAGCGCGAAAGCGATCACCGGCGCAAATGCAACCCGGCGCAACTGGTGCATGTCGGGAAACGACAGCAATGAGGCGCTCAGGGATGTCGCAACGAAGATGCCGATCAGCGCGGCAAGTTCAGCCACGAACCATGGCTCATGGAGTTTGGCCAACAGATCCGGGCGCAGGCCGGAAAACATCAGCGAGACGACGAGATAGGCGACTGCCCATCCCATCCATTTAAGGCTCAGCATATAAGGATGGGGCGCAGGTTTCACCACGACGTTGTCCTGTGCCAGCCTGTTGATCAGTTCTTCGGTATTTCCCATTATTTTTCCAATTTTTCGCGCAATATCCGGTAGGCGCGGTGCGCCGCTACTTTGACGGCAGATTCATTCATGCCCAATTTTTTCGCCACTTCTTTCGCGGTATAGCCTTCCTGATGCATCAGTTGCAGGATGGCGGCCTGCTTTTGCGGAAGTTTTTCGACTTCACCACTGATGGATTCGTATGTAAAGGCAGATTCGGTTACATTTTCATGCAAATAATTTTCCAGTTCGGACAGATCGTCGGCATGGTGCAGCTGGTCTGAGTAGTGCGCTCGAAGATAATCCTGCAGGCGAAATTTGGCGATGGCATACACCCACGGTTTGTAGGGCCGGTTGCCATCGTAGGTGTGGCGGGCCTTGTGGATGGAAAGCAGGATCTCCTGCAGCAGGTCATCCACTTCATTGGTGAAGCTGAGGCGTTTTGCCAGGAACGGTCTGAGGAACCGCGAGGTTTCCTGCAATATTTCGGCGTAGGCATGCTTGTCCCCGTTGAGGGATTGCCTCATCAACGCCGCAAGATTGTCAGTTTTATCTGTCACGCGATTCCCGCAAGTCTTTAATGTAACCTTTTCAGTACGCTGCCCGAATAAACTGGCAGGCAGGGCGAATCATAACTGGTTTTGAAAATTACTTTGAACCGGGTCTATGGTCTGCCATCCAAGCTGGATTAATACGCAGGAGGCAATAAACATGCAACGCAGACATTTCTTATACGCATTATCCGGGCTTACCGTGGCTTTTGCGACCCGCTCTTTTGCCGACCAGGTATCGGGTAGTGACAAAGTGACCATCATGCAATTTTCCGATGACGGGAAACCGCTGGGGCGGGCAACCCTGGCCAGGGTGCGCAAGGATGCCGAATGGAAAAAGCGGTTATCGCCACTGGCTTACCAGGTGACCCGGGAGCAGGGCACGGAACGCGCGTTCTCACAACCGGGTTACGACAGGCATGAGCCGGGGCTGTATCGCTGTGTGTGTTGCGACAACGCGCTGTTCGATGCCGCCACCAAATACGATTCGGGTACCGGCTGGCCGAGTTTCTGGCAACCGATCGCGCCCGAGAATGTGCGCGAGATTACCGACCACATGTTCGGCATGACGCGTACCGAGGTGCGTTGCACCCTGTGTGATGCACATCTGGGCCATGTGTTTGACGATGGCCCGAAACCGACCGGTCTGCGTTACTGCATGAACACGGTGGCCATGCGCTTTGTGCCAAAACCGAAGCGTGCCTGACCCGTCATGCTGATCTTTCTGCTGTCTTACCTCGGCGGCGTACTGACTATTTTCAGTCCGTGCGTGTTGCCGGTTCTGCCGTTCATTTTTGCGCGATCGGACCAGTCATTCCGTCGTTCAGGCTTGCCGATATTGGTCGGCATGGCCGCAACCTTCACGGTGCTGGCCAGCCTCGCGGCAGTCGGGGGCGCGTGGCTGATCGCATTGAATCAATATGGCCGCTATGCGGCGATGCTGTTGCTGTTGCTGATGGGACTGGCGCTGATCTTTCCGACCTTGTCGGATCGCCTTATGCGCCCGTTCGTCGCCTTCGGCGGCCGCCTGCAACAGCGCGCCGACCAGCAGGCCAGCCTTAAAGGTTCGTTGTTGCTGGGTGTGGCGGTCGGGTTTTTATGGGCGCCTTGTGCGGGGCCGATTTTGGGCCTGGTGCTGGCCGGCGCGGCACTGAGCGGCGCAAATCTGTACAGCGCACTGCTGCTGCTGGTGTTCGCCGCCGGCGCGGCGACTTCACTGGCGGTGGCGCTGCTGGCCGGAGGACGGATGTTCAACCTGATGAAGCGCGGCTTGGGCGCGGAAGAATGGTTGCGGCGCGGCCTGGGTGTCGCGGTGCTGGTCGGCGTGGTGG
>CAZCKZ010000063.1:2871-8899 GCA_964499395.1 uncultured Gallionella sp.
GCGGAAGAATGGTTGCGGCGCGGCCTGGGTGTCGCGGTGCTGGTCGGCGTGGTGGCTATCGCGCTGGGCTGGGATACGCGCTTCCTGTCCCAATTCGAATTCCTGAACACGGCCGGTACCGAGCAAAAACTGATCGCGAAACTGACCAAGCCGGCCGCACTTCGGCAATCCACCGTCCCGGTTGAAGCCAGCCTGCCGCTGATGCCGTCTTTTGCTGGTGCGACACAATGGTTCAACTCGCCGCCGCTTGCCAGCGGGTCGCTGCGCGGCAAAGTGGTGCTGGTGGATTTCTGGACATATTCCTGCATCAATTGTCTGCGCACCCTGCCTTATCTGAAAGCCTGGGATGAGAAGTATCGCGATCAGGGGCTGGTGATCGTTGGCGTGCATACGCCGGAGTTCGCCTTCGAGAAAGATCCGCGCAATGTCGGGCAGGCGATCCGCGATCTGGGCATCAAATATCCGGTGGTGATGGATAATCGGTACGCCATCTGGAACGCGTACAACAACCAGTACTGGCCGGCGCATTATCTGATCGACGCACAGGGGCATATTCGCGACCGGCATTTCGGCGAAGGCGCGTATGACGAAACCGAGCGGATGATCCAGGATTTGCTCAAGGAGGCGCACCGGGGTGCCCTCACGATGAACGAGGGCCTGGTCCGGGTGGCGGGACAGGGTGCAACGGCTGCCGCTGCGGACACGGAACGCTCGCCGGAAACCTATGTCGGTTATGCGCGCCAGCAGAATCTGGTTTCACCCGAACCGGTCAAGCGTGATGTTGCGGCGCATTACAGCGCTCCGCGTGTTCTCAAACCGGACCAGTGGGCGTTGAGCGGAAAGTGGCGTGTATCCGCGGAAGCGGCTGCCGTGCAAGCCTCGGGCGGTGCGATCAGTTACCGTTTTCAGGGACGCGATCTGCATCTGGTGCTGGGTACACCTGACGGCAAGCCGGTGCGTTTCAGGGTCACCCTGGACGGTGGCGAACCCGGTGCGAATCACGGCACGGATATCGATGCGCAAGGCAACGGGGTGATCCGCGAGCAGCGCTTGTACCAGCTCATTCGCCAACGCGGTAAGATCGGCGTCCACACCTTCCGTATCGAGTTTCTGGATGCCGGCGCAGAGGCGTTTGCCTTCACTTTCGGCTGATTTAAAAGGAGTCACATCATGCTAAACATCAATGTTGTCCGTCGTTATTTATTCAGTGGCAGCCTGTGCCTTGCGCTCGGCCTGGGCGCAGTGTCAAATGCAGCTGCTGCACCGCTTGAGGAAACGGCGGTGTTCGCCGGGGGCTGCTTCTGGGGAGTGGATGCGGTGTTCAAACACGTGAAGGGCGTGACTGACGTGGTGTCCGGCTATTCGGGGGGCGCCGCGGCAACCGCGCATTACGAGATGGTGAGCCAGGGCAACACCGGCCATGCCGAGTCGGTGCGCGTACATTTCAATCCGGCGCAGGTTTCCTACCAGCAACTGCTGCAGGTATTCTTCAAAGTGGCGCACGACCCGACCGAGTTGAATCGCCAGGGCCCGGATACCGGCAGCCAATACCGTTCGGCGATCTTTTACACCAGCGACGAGCAGCGCAAGACCGCGCAGGACTATATCCGTCAGCTCACCGCCGCACACACTTTCTCCGATCCCATCGTCACGCAAGTCGTGCCGCTGCAGCAGTTCTATCCCGCCGAGGCGCATCACCAGAACTACCTGGCATTGCATCCATACCAGCCCTATATCGTCTTCAACGACATGCCCAAGCTGGAGCATTTGCGCGAAAAATTCCCGGCGTTGTATCAATAACTGTTGGCGACAAAGCAGGGATTTGTTTGCATTTCAGGCTGATATCCGCGACGCGAACTTCAACTGAAAACCCCGCCATCGTCAGCGTCCGTATATATCATCGAATCGGACGATGTCGTCTTCTCCCAGGTATTCCCCGCTTTGCACTTCGATCATCACCAGATCGACCACGCCGGGATTCTCCAGGCGGTGTTTATGGCCCGCGGGGATATAGGTGGACTCGTCGGTATTGATGAACATTTCCTGCTCGCCGTTGACGACCCTGGCCATGCCGCTGACCACGACCCAGTGCTCGCTGCGGTGATGATGCATCTGCAGGCTGAGGCGGCCTCCCGGTTTGACCACGATGCGCTTGATCTTGAAGCGCGGACCCGCTTCCAGCACCGTGTAAGTTCCCCAGGGACGGTGCACGGTGGTGTGCAGTTTGTGCGTTTCATGGCCTTCGGCCTTGAGGCGCGCGTAGAGAAGTTTTACATCCTGGACGCGACCACGGTCGGCAACCAGTAACGCATCAGGGGTATCGATGATGACAAGATCTTCGACCCCGACAGCGCCAACGATGCGTTGCCCGCTCTGGATATAACAGTTGCTGACATCATGCAGCATGACTTCGCCTGCAATGCGGTTGCCCTGTGCATCAGGAGCGGTAAGTTCTCCAACCGCGTTCCACGAACCGATATCGCTCCAGCCTATATTGCAGGGCACCACCGCGACATTCCCGGACTTTTCCATGACGGCATAGTCGATGGAATCGTCGGGCACACGGGCAAAAGTTTCCGGTTCGAGTTCGATCTGAGTGTGGCTTTTTCCCTTTACATTACGGGACTGTTCAAGGCAGGCGCGGGTGGCAGCCAGGATTTCCGGGCAGTGCAGTTGCATCTCACCCAGCATGGTTCCCGCCGAGAAACAGAACATCCCCGAGTTCCACAGGAAATTGCCGGAGGCCAGATACTGGCGAGCTGTTTCGAGACTGGGCTTCTCGACGAAGCGCACCACGGTGTTTCCATCCGCCTCGATATAGCCGTAGCCGGTTTCGGGTGACTCGGGCCGGATGCCGAAGGTGACCAGTTTGCCCTGCGCAGCGAGTTGCATGGCCTCAGCGACGGCCAGGGCAAAAGCGCGCTGATCGGTGATCAGGTGATCGGCCGCCAGCACCAGCAGGATCGCATCATCACCATGGCTGGCAGCCACATGCAGCGCAGCCGCAGCAATCGCGGGAGCGGTGTTCCGGCCAAAGGGTTCGAGGATGAAGCTGTTGGCAAGATTTTTGTACCGGGCGCCTGTAACCTCGCGGTACTCGTCATCGGTCTTGAAAAGGAGTTCGCGGTTGGTAACGGTGAGGGTTTCGACCACGTCCGGAAGGGTCACGCCGCGCAGCCAGGCCTTTTGAAGCAGGCTCTGCCCATCCGCCAGTCGGATAAACGGCTTGGGATGCAATTCGCGGGAAACCGGCCAGAGCCGTGAACCTGCACCGCCACACAGAATCGTCGGGATCAATTTCATAAAGCAATCCAGTCATGTTGATGGTTCGGCAACGCGATTGTACTTAAGTTACGCGAGGAAGGAGCAACAAAAACATCAATCACCACAGCCAGGACGTTGACATTAGTTCTAACTAGAACTAATATTGTCCCGGTTAGAGCCAGCCAGGTTTAATGATGCCACCCCAGATATTTTTGCCGCTGATGCGCGAACTGTCCCGCACTTACCAGGCCTTTGAGGTTTATTCTTCGACGCATGTGCGTTCGCTCGGCCTGACGCCGGCGCAATTCGATATTGTCGCCACGCTGGGCAACACACAGGGCATGACGACCAGGGAGCTGGGTGAAAAAACACTGATCACCAAAGGTACGCTGACCGGCGTGGTGGATCGCCTGGTTGACAAAAAACTGGTGCGGCGAAGCACTTTGCCCAGCGATGGACGCTGCCAGATTGTTCAGTTGACAGCCCAGGGAAAAAAATTATTTGCACGCATTTTCCCGGCTCATTTGGCGCACATGGAACGCGCCTTTGCCCAATTGTCCCAGAAAGAGCTGAACGGGATAACCGGGAGTCTGAGTCGTTTACGCGGAGTGCTTGCCGCCGCGCACAGCAGCAATGAGTAGTTGAAGACTGGAAATAGTAGTCGAAGAACTCGTAGGAGCTGCCCGCGAACAGTTTGATCGCGGGCAGCTCCTACAGATGGCCCGCCCAAAAGGCGGGAGAATTCAGTGTCAGTGTGTCAATCTAATAAAAGGAGTTTCAATATGTCAGACAAGCAGCCTGTTATCGCTCAAAAATCCCCGTTTGCCGTTCAAGTGGAAGCCGGCAAAAGCTATTGGTGGTGTGCATGCGGAAAAAGCGCCACTCAGCCGTTCTGTGACGGCAGCCACAAGGGCAGTGAATTTACCCCGGTCGAATACAAGGCGGACAAATCCGAAGCCGTATATTTTTGCGGCTGCAAACACAGCGCTAATGGCGCGCTGTGCGACGGCACCCACAAAAAACTCTGAGGCTGAATTTAAGGGGCATGTAACTTGTGCCCCATAAATAATCTCGGTGTTCAAAGTTGCGCATTTTGTGTCGAGCCGGATATGAATGGCTCCGCGGATATCGGGGACACGTTAAGCGCCCAATGATTGCATTCGGCCCGACGCAAGCGTAGAGTTGCGCCGCATTCTTCCGTAGAGAATAGTTGGAACATGAGCGGCACGCAAACGAAACAAGGATTATCCCCGCTCGTGCTGGGAGCATTAGGCGTAGTGTATGGCGATATCGGCACCAGTCCGCTGTATGCGCTGCATGCAACCTTTGCCGGTTCCCATCCTCTTCCGGTCGTTGCTGCCAATATTCTGGGTGTGTTGTCGGTGATGTTCTGGACCATCATGTTGCTGGTGTCGTTCAAATATGTGGTCATCATGATGCGAGCCGATAACAACGGTGAAGGCGGATCTTTGTCTTTGCTGGCGCTGGTAAGCAAACTTGCAGAACAGCGAACCAGGATGAAGTGGTTTGTCACCATGCTTGGTATATTTGCCGCTGCATTGTTTTTCGGTGACAGCATGATCACGCCGGCAATCTCGGTTATGTCGGCAATCGAAGGTTTGGATATTATTTCGCACCAGTTCAGTGTCTACATCCTGCCCGTTACCATAATCGTCCTGACCGGATTGTTTTTCATCCAGAAGCGCGGCACAGGGGCAGTAGGTATGGCATTCGGCCCGATCATGGCGCTCTGGTTTATCTGCCTGGCAGTGTTCGGTGCCGTCTCCATCGCACGAAGCCCGGAAGTTTTGTTTGCGCTTAATCCCATCTATGCCCAGCACTTTTTAACTGCCGACCCGCGGATTGCGTTCCTGGCGCTTGGTGCCATCGTCCTTGTCGTGACCGGCGGAGAGGCGCTGTATACCGACATGGGGCATTTCGGTAAATTCCCGATCCGTCTGGGTTGGTTCTCTTTTGTGCTGCCCGCACTGGTGTTGAATTACTTCGGTCAGGGCGCATTGCTGCTGCATAATCCGCACGCCATAGAAAACCCGTTTTATCTGCTCACCCCACCCTGGGCACTGATACCGATGGTGCTGCTCGCGACTGCCGCAACGGTCATCGCCTCGCAAGCCGTCATATCCGGCGCATTCTCAGTAGCGAATCAATCCGTGCAAATGGGTTTTTTGCCGCGCATGGAAATTCGCCAGACTTCCGACCTGGCACGAGGACAGATCTATGTGCCTTTTACCAACTGGATACTGTATGCGGCGGTGATTTTTCTGGTATTTGCCTTTCAGAGTTCCAGCAATCTGGCGGCCGCCTACGGCATTGCCGTAACCGGAACCATGGTGATAGACACATTGCTGGTCGCATTCGTCGCTGTGATGCTATGGCGCTGGCCGTTGCTTGTCGCCATTCCGGTTATTTCAGTTCTGCTGATCGTGGATTTGACTTATTTCGCCGCCAACACCCTCAAAATCCCTCAGGGTGGCTGGTTCCCGCTGTGCATTGCCCTCGTATCTTTTACCGTGCTCACCACATGGAGGCGCGGACGAAAATTGTTGTTTGATGAGGTCACGAACCTGAAAGTGCCCCTGCAAGCGATCATTGACGACGTGGACAACATGCCGAGAGTCAGCGGTACAGCAGTATTCCTGACTCCTTTGGGAGATGGCGCGCCGTCTGCCATGTTGCACAACCTGAAACACAATCATGTGCTGCACGAACGCAACATATTGCTGACTGTAGTGGTTGAAGACAA
>CAZCKZ010000064.1:0-1158 GCA_964499395.1 uncultured Gallionella sp.
CAAGCATGGCCACGAGGTGACACTCGGTACGCGTTCTCCCGCCAAACTCGCTGAATGGGCGGCAAAGAACCGGCAGGCCAGCATCGGCAGTTTTTCCGATGCTGCAAAGTTCGGTGAAGTGGTCGTGCTGTCGGTAAAAGGCTCGGTTGCAGCAGAAGCGTTGCGGCTTGCAGGTGCCGAAAATCTGGCGGGCAAGCCCATCATCGATACGACGAACCCGATCGCCGATGCACCGCCGGCTAACGGCGTGCTGAAATTTTTCACCAGCCTCGACGAATCCCTGATGGAACGCCTGCAGAATGAATTCTCCGGTGCGCGTTTCGTCAAGGCTTTCAGCTGTGTCGGCAACGCGTTCATGGTCGATCCGCAATTCAAGGGCGGCAAGCCGACCATGTTCATCTGCGGCAACGACGATGCGGCAAAAAAGACCGTGAGCGGTATTCTCGACCAGTTCGGCTGGGAAGTTGCGGACATGGGCAAGGCCGAGGCGGCCCGTGCCATCGAGCCGTTGTGCATGCTGTGGTGCATCCCCGGTTTCCTGCACAACGATTGGGCTCACGCATTCAAATTATTGACTTAGCCTGTAGCAGGTTCAGCATCAAATTTTTTCAGCAACATCCGCAATTGTTTAACAGGAGATGCCATGATTTATTTTTCGCGCGTTACAGCAATTCTATTTGCTGTCTTTTTGCTCAGTGCATGCGGTTCCGTCAAGGTGGGCCGGGATTTCGATGTCGGTGTATTCACGGCCAAGTTCGAACAGGGCGCCACCACACAAAGCCAGGTGCGCGCCTGGCTGGGCGAACCCGCAAGTGTCGGGATCAGCATGGCCAGTGATGGCAAGCGTTATGACGAGTGGGATTATTACTACGCCGAAGGCGAACTGCCGGACATGAGCAAAGCCAGGGTGAAAATCCTGCAGATCAAGTTCGACAAGCAGGGCAGGGTGAGCAGCTATAACTGGACTGCATCCCGGCAATAGGGATCGCCGGGCCGGCCAGAACTGGACCTGTCCAGCCCGGTGCTGCGATTTTCTGCCCGGTGCGGGTCAGGGGCGGATGTATGAGTAGCCGTGCTGCTGCTTCTTGATAATCTCAACCACGCCCGACGGGACATAGCTGGTATTCGGCAGCATGTCGGCATTCGTCAGCTTCATGT
>CAZCKZ010000064.1:1168-8794 GCA_964499395.1 uncultured Gallionella sp.
GCGTCGGCGACACGGTTGCCGACGGTGGAGTCCATCTTGAGCATGCCGATGCCTGGACCATAGGCGACGATCTCGATCGCGACCTTCTTCGCGCCGAATGCATGTTGCACGTTATTCGCGTTGTTGAGCGCGAGGTTCCATTTGCCGGCATCCGCATCGCTGACCTGTATCACCAGCCGTTCCTTAAGGGCATGTTTTTCGGCTGCGACCGCATTGTATGATGCCAGCGACAGCGAAACCGCGAATATCGCGGCCAGTATCTTGAAGTATTTCATGTATGGTTTTCCTTGTGGAGTTAGAAGTCCGGTTTGTAAAATGACCAGGGCAATTCCGAATGCCAGGATGAAAATGACGACGGATCAGGACAATTTTTCTGTGCCATGGTTGAAATGATTCTAGCATGGCGACCTTGCTGTCCGGCTGAATTATCCTGCGGTTAATCGTTCCTTGAAGAAAGTGGCTGCGCAATGAAAAATACAACAATGAAATGTGGCGCCGCTATGCCGGGACTGACGCGCAAGCCAATTCCCGCGGCGCAGGGTGGCGGCTGATGCAAATCCTGGTGGATGCCGATGCGTGTCCGAAGGTCATCAAGGAAATCCTGTTCCGCGCGGCGGAGCGACGGCAGATACAACTGACGCTGGTGGCGAACAAGATGTTGTATTGCCCGCCATCGAAGGTGATCAGGGCGATGCAGGTGCCAGCGGGTTTCGACGTGGCCGATAACAAGATCGCCGAGTTGACCGGGCCGGGTGACTTGGTGATTACTGCCGACATACCGCTGGCTGCGCAGGTGATAGAGCGGGGCGGCCATGTTTTGAATCCGCGCGGGGAGTTTTATACCCGGGATACGATACAGGAGAGGCTGACCATGCGTAATTTCATGGAAGACTTGCGCGGCAGCGGCGTGGAGACCGGCGGTCCGCCTGCCTTCAGCCAAGGCGATCGCCGGGAATTCGCAAATCAGCTGGATAAATTTCTGGCCAAACACCGGGTGGCACCGGGGTGACTCGCGCTATTGGCATGGTGTATTGAACTGGCGTAAGTTTTGCGTGTCAATTGCGGGACGAAGGAGCATAAAAATGCTGCAATATTTCCGTAATCCCCTGGTCTATCTGGTACCCGTTGCGCTGTTGCTCGCATCCTGCGCAACGACACAGCTCACCTCGGTCTGGAAAGACCCGTCCTACCAGACGCGTCCGTCCAGAATCCTGGTCATCGGCATGGCGAGGAGCCCGCTCAACAGAAGGCTGTTCGAGGACGAATTTGTCCGCCAGCTGGAAGCGCACGGCACCTCGGCGATCGCGAGTTATACCGTTCTGACCGATGCGCAGCAGGGCGACCAGGCGGTGATCGCGAAAAAAGTGTCCGAGCTGGGCGCGGATGCGGTGCTGATCACCCGGCTGGTGAGCAAGAAAGTCGTGCAGGTCTATGTGCCGGGCACGCCCTATTACCCGCCGCCGTTCTACGATACCTGGCCCGACTATTACGCCTACGGCTACCGCTACCTGTACACGCCGGGTTATATTGCCAATGACGAATATGCAGTCATCGAGACCAACCTGTATGATGCAAAGACCAACAAGTTGATCTGGGCGGCCTCGTCTGAGACCGGCATAACCGATACGAACCGGAAACTCATCCATTCCTACATCGGGGTGATGGTGAAGAACATGATCGGGCTGGGATTGCTGGGCAGGTAATTGCCGCACCGCAAGCACCGCGTCTGTTTGTTTTGGCGCGCCACACAATTCGCAATCAATAACAGACATGGCAAAACCAAAAACGATTTACTCCTGCACGGAATGCGGCGGGCAGGTATCCAAGTGGCAGGGACAGTGCCCACATTGCGGCGCATGGAACACCCTGGTGGAAAGTGTGGCGGAAGTCGCGGCAAGCGGCAAGAACCGATTCAACGCGCTGGCGGCAACCGGCAGGGTGCAGATGCTCGCCGAGGTCGAAGCGGCAGAAGTGCCGCGCACACCCACCGGCATCATGGAGTTCGACCGCGTGCTCGGTGGCGGCCTGGTGCAGGGCGCGGTCGTGCTGATCGGCGGCGATCCCGGTATCGGCAAATCCACACTGTTGTTGCAGACCCTGGCGCATCTCTCCTCGCACAAAAGCGTGCTGTATGTCAGCGGCGAGGAATCGACCCAGCAGATCGCGTTGCGCGCCAAACGCCTGGTACTGGATGCGCACGGCATGCACCTGCTCGCGGAGATCCAGCTGGAACAAATCCAGGCGGCCATCGCGAAAGAAAAACCGGATGTGGTGGTGATCGACTCGATCCAGACCGTGTATTCCGATCAACTCACTTCCGCGCCCGGTTCGGTGTCGCAGGTGCGCGAATGCGCGGCACAACTCACCCGCGTTGCCAAGAGCGGCGACATCACCATGATCCTGGTCGGCCACGTCACCAAGGAGGGCGCGCTGGCCGGGCCGCGCGTGCTCGAGCACATCGTCGACACGGTGCTGTATTTCGAGGGCGATACCCATTCCAGTTTCCGGCTGGTGCGTGCATTCAAGAACCGCTTCGGCGCGGTCAACGAACTCGGCGTGTTTGCGATGACCGAGAAAGGCCTGCGCGAAGTGAGCAATCCTTCCGCACTTTTTTTGTCGCAGCACGGCGCGCAGGTGGCGGGTTCGTGTGTGATGGTGACGCAGGAAGGTACCCGCCCGTTGCTGGTCGAGATACAGGCGCTGCTCGACGAGGCGCATTCACCCAGCCCGCGCCGTTTGTCGCTGGGCCTGGAGCAGAACCGCCTGGCGATGCTGCTGGCCGTGCTGCACCGCCATGCCGGTATCGCCTGCTTCGACCAGGACGTGTTCATCAACGCGGTAGGCGGGGTGAAGATCACCGAGCCGGGCGCCGACCTCGCGGTGCTGCTCGCCATCGTGTCTTCGCTGAAGAACAAACCGCTGCCGGAAAAACTGGTCGTGTTCGGCGAAGTCGGCCTGGCCGGGGAGGTGCGCCCGGTGCAGCGCGGCCAGGAGCGGCTGAAAGAGGCCGCCAAGCTGGGTTTCACGCAGGCGATCATCCCCAGGGCCAATGCGCCAAAGCAAAAAATTGCCGGCATGGAAATCATCGCGGTGGAACGTGTCGAGGATGCTGTCGCGAGGATGCGTTAGGAGTATGGTGCATCGTCCCGGTTGGTTGTGTTGTCATTGGTATCGCGTTAAAGTGCAGAAGCAAAAAATAATAATTCTGGAGATGCAGCAATCATGATTTTTACTGTCCTGGCCGCGTTGGCGATATTCGTTTTGCTGGCGTTTTTCCGTGCTTCGATTACCAGCTGGGTATTGGCCATCATGGTGGTGGTGCCGGTAATTGCGATCATGGCGCGTTTCTCGGATAACGTGCTGATCGTGATCGGTATCGCGCTGTTTCTGTTTATCGTGTTTTTCGGTATCCCGTACATGCGCCGCAATGTGATCAGCGCCGGGGTGTTTAAAATCTTCCGCAAGGTTCTGCCACAAATTTCCGCAACCGAACAGGAAGCGATCGATGCCGGCACGGTATGGTGGGATGGCGAACTGTTCGGCGGCAATCCGGATTGGGCCAGGCTGCTGGCCTTCCCGAAGTGCGGATTGGGTGAGCGGGAACAGGCCTTCATGGACAACGAGGTCGAACAGCTCTGCGCAATGCTGGACGACTGGGACATCACGCACAATCGCGCCGACCTTCCGCCGGAAGTCTGGCAATTCATCAAGGACAAGGGTTTTTTCGGGATGATCATCCCGAAGCGCTACGGCGGGCTGGAGTTTTCCGCGCAGGGCCATTCGGCGATAGTGAGCAAGGTCGCTTCGCGCAGCGGCACGGCGGCGGTGACGGTGATGGTGCCGAACTCGCTTGGGCCGGCCGAACTGTTGCTGCACTACGGCACCGAAGAGCAGAAGGAAAAATACCTGCACCGTCTCGCGCAGGGCAAGGAAGTGCCGTGCTTCGCGCTGACCGGACCGTTCGCCGGATCGGATGCCGGCGCGATCCCCGATTACGGCATCGTGTGCCACGGTGAATTCGGCGGCCGGGAGAATGTGCTGGGCATCCGCCTGACATGGGAGAAGCGCTACATCACGCTTGCGCCGGCAGCCACGCTGCTCGGGCTGGCGTTCAAGCTGTATGACCCGGAACGCCTGCTCGGCGGCGAAACCAGCCGCGGCATCACGCTTGCGCTGATTCCGACCGATACGCCGGGCGTTCAGATCGGCCGCCGCCATTTCCCGCTGAATTCCGCTTTCCTGAACGGACCGACGCAGGGCAATGATGTGTTCATCCCGATGGATTACATCATCGGCGGTACGTCGCGCGTGGGGCAGGGCTGGCGCATGCTGATGGAATGTCTGGCGGCCGGCCGTTCGATTTCGTTGCCGGCCAGCAGCATCGGCGGGATGAAACTGGTCGCGCGCACCAGCGGCGCATACAGCCGCGTGCGCAAACAATTCAAGGTGCCGATCGGCAAATTCGAAGGCGTGGAAGAACCCCTGGCGCGCATCGGCGCGCACACCTACATGGTCGAGGCGGCGCGCCGGTTCACTGCGCTGGCAGTCGACCTGGGCGAGAAGCCTTCGGTGATTTCGGCGATCATCAAATATCACTCCACCGAGCGTAGCCGCATCGTGATCAACGACGCGATGGATGTGCACGGCGGCAAGGGCATCAGCCTCGGTCCGGACAATTATCTGGGTCGTTTCTACCAGCAGATGCCGGTCGCCATCACCGTGGAAGGCGCGAATATCCTGACCCGCACGCTGATGATTTTCGGGCAGGGCGCGATACGCTCGCACCCCTATGTTCTGAAAGAGATCGCCGCGGTAAACGATCATGACAGCAAGCGTGCGCTGCACCAGTTTGACGAGGCGCTGTTCGGCCATATCACTTTTGCATTGAGCAATGCCGCGCGCAGCCTGGTGTTCGGGCTGACCGACGGACGCGGCATGACAACGCCGCATGGCAAAGAAACCCGCCGCTACTATCAGCAGCTGACGCGTTTTTCGGCTGCCTTCGCGCTGAGCGCGGATATCGCGATGGCCGTTCTGGGCGGCGCATTGAAGCGGCGCGAGAAAATCTCCGCCCGTCTGGGCGACGTGCTGAGCCAGTTATATTTATGCTCGGCGACCTTGAAACGCTTCGAGGACGAGGGCCGTCCTGCCGAGGATTTGCCGTTGCTGAACTGGGCGATGCAGGATGCGCTGTTCCAGATCCAGCAGGCATTCGACGGTGTGATCAGGAATTTTCCGAATGCATTCATGCGCCAGTTGATCAGTGCGCTGGTCTTTCCGCTGGGACGGAGTTTGTCGCCGCCGTCCGATCACCTGGGACATCAGATCGCCGCCCTGTTGATGCAACCCGGCGCGGCGCGGGATCGTTTGACGTCGGGCATTTATATTCCCGACGATGAACTGGATGCGGTGGGCGCCCTGGAATCCGCCCTGGCCAGCACGCTGGCCTGCGAACCCTTGCAGGTCACGCTGCAACAGGCGCGCAAGGACGGCAAGCTAAAGGCGCTGGAAGAATTGTCGCGCATCGCCGAAGCGCGCGACCAGGGTTTGATCAGTGCGGAACAGGCGTTGCAGCTGGAGCGTGACTACGCGCTGCGCCGCAAGGTCATCATGGTCGATGATTTTGCACCGGAGCATTTGCGGGCCGCGGTCCAATAGAATCGAAATTCGGGGGGTTCTGGCTATGAACGATTTGCGCGGCAAAACGATTTTCATCACCGGATCGAGCCGGGGTATCGGACGCGAGATCGCATTGCGTTGTGCCCGCGACGGCGCGAATCTGGTGATCACCGGCAAGACATCCGATCCCCATCCCAAGCTGCCCGGCACCATCCACAGCGTGGCTGCGGAAGTTGAACAAGCGGGTGGAAAGGCGCTGGCCATCCAGCTGGATGTGCGCGACGAGCAGGCGATCCAGGCCGCCGTCGAACAGACCGTGCAGCATTTCGGCGGCATCGACGTGCTGGTTAATAACGCCAGCGCGATCAACCTGACCCCTACCCTGGACACCCCGGCCAGAAGACTCGACCTGATGTGGGACGTGAACATGCGCGCCACTTTTCTCGCTTCCCAGGCCTGCATTCCGCACCTGAAAAAATCCGCCAACCCGCACATCCTGACGCTGTCGCCGCCGCTGAACATGGATGCGAAATGGTTTGCGCCGCATCTGGCCTACACGATTTCAAAATACGGCATGAGCCTGTGCACGCTGGGCATGGCGCGCGAATTTGCCGCAGACGGCAACGGTGCAAAAGGTATCGCGGTGAATTGCCTGTGGCCGCGCACCACCATCGCCACCGCCGCGATCGAGTTCAACTTTCCCGAGGCTGTCATGCGTGCTTCACGCAAGCCTGCCATCATGGCAGACGCGGCGCATGTGATCCTGACGCGCGACAGCAATGCCTGCAGCGGAAATTTTTTCATCGACGAGGAAGTATTGCGCGAAGCAGGCGTGAAAGATTTTGCGCCGTATGCAATAGCCGACGGGATGCCGCTGTTTGGCGACCTGTTCATTGACTGAAAGGACGGTATGTCGGCCGGTATCGATCACTACATCAAGCCGGAACAGGCGGTCACGCTGTATGGCCTGTTCATCGAACGGGCGAAACGCACGCCCGACGCCGTCGCTTACCGCTATTTCGACAACCGGCAGGAAGCCTGGCTGGCACTGACCTGGGCGCAGATGCGCGACCAGGTGGCGCGCTGGCAGGACGCGCTGCTGCGCGAGAACCTGGCGGCAGGCGACCGCGTCGCATTGATGCTGCGCAACTGTCCGCAGTGGGTGATGTTCGAACAGGCGGCGATGTCGCTGGGCCTGGTCGTGGTGCCGCTGTATACCGTGGACCGGCCGGACAATGCGGCTTACATCGTCGACAATGCGCAGGCCAGGGTGCTGCTGTTCGAGACTGCCGAACAATGGCAGGAGATGCGCTCGGTGCGCGACCAGCTCGGCTGCGTTCAGCGCATGGTCAGCCTGGACAAGATCGCCGCGGACGATGAGCCGCGCCTGAGCCACGCAGACGAGTGGTTGCCAGCCAAGGCCGGGCTGCAGCACGAGCGGCCGCGCAATCGCGACGAACTGGCGACTATCATCTATACCTCGGGCACCACCGGCAAGCCCAAGGGCGTGATGCTGTCGCACCACAACATCCTGTACAACGCCTATGCATCGCTGAACACTTTCAGGGAAGGCCTGGACAGCACCGACATCTTCCTGTCCTTCCTGCCGCTGTCGCATACCTTCGAGCGCACGGCAGGCTATTACATGGCCATGATGGCCGGTGCGGCGGTGGGCTATGCACGTTCCATCCCGCTGCTGGCCGACGACATGAAAATCATCCGCCCCACCGTGCTGGCATCCGTGCCGCGCATCTACGAGCGCATCTACAACGCGATCCACACCAAGCTGGAGGAAGGGCCGCCGCTGACGCACAAGCTGTTCACGCTGACCGTCGAGGCCGGCTGGGACCGTTTCGAACACCAGCAGGGACGCGGTGCTTGGACCCCGAAAATGCTGCTGTGGCCGCTGCTCAAAAAACTTGTGGCGGCCAAGGTGATGGACAGGCTGGGCGGGCGGCTGCGCCTCTCGGTCAGCGGCGGCGCTGCGCTGCCGCCCAAGGTGTCGCG
>CAZCKZ010000065.1:0-8727 GCA_964499395.1 uncultured Gallionella sp.
GCAGGAAGACCTGAAATTCATCCTGGCACCGATGGTGAATGCCGGTGAAGAGCCCACCGGTTCGATGGGTGCAGATGCGGCCCTGGCGGTATTGTCGAACAAGAATCGTTCGTTCTACGATTATTTCCAGCAGTTGTTCGCCCAGGTGACCAACCCGCCGATCGATCCGATCCGCGAAGAGATCGTGATGTCGCTGACTTCGTTCATCGGCCCGAAGCCAAATCTGCTGGGTATCGAAGAAAGTGATCCGGCACTGCGCCTGGAAGTTCATCAGCCGGTGCTGTCGAATGAAGATATCGCCAAATTGCGCAACATCGATCAACTTACGCAGGGGCGCTACCGTTCTCTGGTGCTGGACATAACCTATCCGGTAGCACAGGGCGCGGCGGGTTGCGAAACAACTGTGAAGGCCTTGTGCGCTGCCGCCGACAAGGCCGTGGCCGATGGCTACAACGTGCTGATCCTGTCGGATCGCGCGATGTCGGCAAAGCGTGTTCCGATTCCCGCACTGGTGGCGTGTTCCAAGGTGCATCACCACCTGGTGCAAGCCGGATTGCGCACCAGCACCGGTCTGGTAGTGGACAGCGGCTCGGTGCGCGAGGTACATCACTTCGCCTTGCTGGCCGGATACGGTGCGGAGGCGGTGTGTCCGTGGCTGGCATATGAAACAATAGCCGCGATGAATCTGCCCGCGAAAGTCGATGCAAAAGAAGCCAAAAAGCGTTACATCAAGGCGATCAACAAGGGTTTCATGAAGGTGATGTCCAAGATGGGCATCTCCACCTACCAATCCTATTGCGGCGCGCAGATATTTGAAGCGATCGGCCTGAATGCCGATTTTGTCGCCGGATATTTTACCGGCACGGCGACCCAGATCGAAGGCATCGGGTTAAGCGTGGTGGCGGAAGAAGCGATACGCACCCATCGCAACGCATTCGGCAGCGACCCGGTACTGGCCAACGCGCTCGAAGCGGGCGGTGAGTATGCCTGGCGTGTGCGCGGCGAAGAACACATGTGGACGCCCGATTCAATCGCAAAATTGCAGCACGCCACGCGCACAAATAATGCCTCGACCTACAAGGAATACGCGAAACTCATCAATGAGCAAAGCACCAGGCTTAAAACCCTGCGCGGACTGTTCGAGATCAAACCTGCCGGCGCAGCCGTACCGTTGGCCGAAGTCGAACCGGCCAGGGAGATCGTCAAACGCTTCGTCACCGGCGCGATGTCGCTGGGCTCGATCTCAACCGAAGCGCACACCACGCTCGCGGTCGCGATGAACCGCATCGGCGGCAAGTCCAACACCGGCGAGGGTGGCGAAGATGCGGCGCGTTTCAAAGTCCTGAAGGGCGGAGAGATGCTCTCCGACATCATCGGCAAGAATCGCATCGAACGCGATTTGATGTTGAAGGCGGGAGACTCGCTGCGCTCCAAAATCAAACAGTGCGCTTCCGGCCGTTTCGGCGTGACCGCAGAGTATCTGGCCAGTGCGGACCAGATCCAGATCAAGATGGCGCAGGGCGCCAAGCCCGGCGAAGGCGGCCAGTTGCCCGGCCACAAAGTGTCCGAGTACATTGCCAAGTTGCGCTTTTCGGTACCGGGTGTGGGTCTGATCTCGCCGCCACCGCACCATGATATTTATTCGATCGAAGACTTGGCGCAGCTCATCCATGACCTGAAAAATGCCAACCCTTCCGCGTCGATCTCCGTCAAACTGGTTTCCGAAGTGGGTGTCGGTACCGTGGCAGCGGGTGTATCGAAGGCCAAGGCCGACCACATCACCATATCCGGTTTCGATGGCGGCACCGGCGCATCGCCGATGTCCTCGATCAAGCATGCCGGCACGCCTTGGGAACTCGGCCTGGCCGAGGCTCAACAAACATTGGTGCTGAACCAGTTGCGCGGCCGCGTTGCCTTGCAGGTGGACGGCCAGCTCAAGACCGGCCGCGACGTGCTGATCGGCGCGCTGCTGGGCGCGGATGAATTCGGTTTCTCCACCGCACCGCTGGTGGTGGAAGGCTGCATCATGATGCGCAAATGCCACCTCAACACCTGCCCGGTCGGCGTGGCGACACAGGACCCCGAGCTGCGCAAGAAATTTTCCGGACAGCCGGAACATGTGGTGAACTATTTTTTCTTTGTTGCAGAAGAAGTGCGCGAGTTGATGGCGCAGTTGGGCATACGCAAATTCGACGAGCTGATCGGGCGCAGCGATCTGCTCGACGTGAAACACGGCATCGCGCACTGGAAGGCGCGGGGCCTGGACTTCTCCAGAGTATTCCATCAGCCGGAAGTGGCGGCCAGTGTGGCGCGCCGCCATTCACAGACACAGGATCACGGGCTGGAAAAAGCACTGGATAACAAGCTGATCGCCCAGGCGCAAAACGCACTGAACAACAAGCAGGCTGTGGTCATCGACAGCGCGATCTGCAACGTCGACCGCACCGCAGGCACGATGCTTTCCCACGAGGTCGCCAAACGCTACGGCCATGAAGGCTTGCCGGCCGACACCATCACTGTGAAATTCAACGGCACCGCAGGACAGAGTTTTGCCGCTTTCCTGGCACACGGGGTGTCTTTCGAACTGCGTGGCGAAGGCAATGACTATGTGGGCAAAGGCCTGTGCGGCGGCCGCATCGCCATCATGCCGCCGGCGGACTCCAGGCTGGTCTCGCATGAAAACATCATTGTCGGCAACACCGTGCTGTATGGCGCGACTTCCGGCGAATGCTATTTTTCGGGTGTGGCGGGCGAGCGTTTCGCGGTGCGCAACTCGGGTGCGATCGCCGTCGTGGAAGGACTGGGCGACCATGGTTGCGAATACATGACCGGCGGCATGGTGATCGTGCTGGGACAGACCGGACGCAATTTCGCGGCGGGCATGTCCGGCGGCGTGGCATATGTGCTGGATGAAGATGGGGGTTTTGAAAAGCGCTGCAATCTGTCCATGGTGGCGCTCGAGCCTGTTCCCGCGGAGGCTGATGCCAGCGAGACCGGTGAAGTGGAAACGCATGGCCGCGTGCATTTCAATCATCTCAACAAGGCTGACGAACATGTTTTGCGCGAACATATCGAAAAACATCTGCGTCACACCGGCAGCCCGCGGGCAAAGTTGATCCTGGATAACTGGCCGGCCTATCTGCCCAAGTTCACCAAGGTAATGCCGACCGAATACCGGCGCGCCTTGCAGGAAATGGCGGCGCAACAAGTCAAGCAAAAGGAGGCCGCATAATGGGCAAGCCAACCGGGTTCATGGAGTTCAAACGCCTCAGCGAAGCCAGCTTGCCCGTGGCGGATCGCCGCCAGAACTACCACGAGTTCGTGCTGCATCTGAACGATGAACAGGCCAAGACACAGGGCGCGCGCTGCATGGATTGCGGCATTCCGTTCTGCACCACGGGCTGTCCGGTCAACAACATCATTCCGGACTGGAACGACCTGGTGTATCGGGGCAACTGGCGCGAAGCGCTCGACGTGTTGCATTCCACCAACAACTTTCCCGAGTTCACCGGACGCGTCTGTCCAGCACCGTGCGAGGCAGCCTGCACCCTGAACATCAACAACGATGCGGTGGGCATCAAATCCATCGAACATGCGATCATCGACAAGGGCGGCGAGAACGGCTGGGTGCTGCCGCAACTACCCGAGAAAAAGACCGGCAGGAAAGTCGCCATCGTCGGTTCCGGCCCCGCCGGTCTAGCCGCCGCGCAGCAGCTGGCGCGCGCCGGCCACAGCGTGACCGTGTTCGAGAAGAACAGCCGCATTGGCGGATTGCTGCGCTACGGCATTCCCGACTTCAAGCTCGACAAGCGCCTGATCGACTGGCGCATGGCGCAGATGCAAGCCGAAGGGGTTGAGTTCAAAACTTCCGTGTTCATCGGCAAGGAGGCGCCCGCAAAGAGCACGGCCAACGATGCGAAAAAGACTATCAGCCCCGCCGAGTTGCTGAAAAAGTTCGATGCGGTGATCCTGTCCGGCGGCGCCGAAACGCCGCGCGACCTGCCGGTGCCGGGGCGCGAACTGAATGGCGTGCATTTCGCGCTGGAATTCCTGATCCCGCAGAACAGGGAAGTGGCGGGTGACGCGCGCAATCCGATCAGTGCCGCCGGCAAGCATGTGGTGGTGATCGGCGGCGGCGATACCGGATCGGATTGCGTGGGTACATCGAACCGCCATGGCGCGTTGTCAATCACCCAGCTCGAGGTGATGCCGCGTCCCCCGGAACACGAAAACAAGTCGCTGGTATGGCCGGACTGGCCGATGAAGCTGCGCACCTCCAGTTCACACGAGGAAGGTGCGAATCGGGACTGGTCTGTCGTCACCAGGGAATTTACCGGTAGCAACGGCAAGGTCGAAAAGCTGCACGCAGTGCGCGTGGAATGGAAAGACGGCAAGATGAACGAGATCGCCGGCAGCGAATTCGAACTGAAGGCCGATCTGGTGTTGCTGGCAATGGGCTTCGTCAGCCCGGAGCAGAAGGTGCTGGATGCATTCGGAGTGGAAAAAGACGCGCGCGGCAACATCAAGGCCGACACGGAAAATTACCGTACCAGCAAGGACAAGGTATTCGCCGCAGGTGACATGCGCCGCGGGCAATCGCTGGTGGTATGGGCGATACGCGAAGGCCGCCAGTGCGCACGGGCAGTGGATGAGTTCCTGATGGGCTCATCGGTACTGCCTCGTTAACTCAAACTAGAATAGATAATGAACTTCAAATTAAAAAACGATACCTTCCTGCGTGCGCTGCTGCGTCAACCTACCGAATACACACCGATGTGGATGATGCGCCAGGCCGGTCGTTTTTTGCCGGAATACCGGGAGACGCGCAAGCGTGCCGGAAGTTTTCTCGGGCTGTGCAAGAACCCGGATTTCGCGACGGAAGTCACGCTGCAGCCGCTGGACCGGTACCCGCTCGATGCGGCGATCCTGTTCTCCGACATTCTCACCGTGCCCGATGCGATGGGTCTGGGCCTGTACTTTTCCGATGGGGAAGGTCCGAAGTTCAAGCGTCCGTTGCACGATGAAGCCTCGATCAAGGCATTGCGCGTGCCGGACATTGGCAAGGATTTGAAATACGTCACCGATGCCGTGTCGCAGATCCGCAAGACACTGGATGGCAGCGTGCCGCTGATCGGCTTTTCCGGCAGTCCGTTCACATTGTCCTGCTACATGGTGGAAGGCGGCGGCAGCGACGACTACGCCAGGGTCAAAACACTGATGTACAACGAGCCCAGGCTGATGCACCACATCCTCGATGTGACCAGCCAGGCGGTGATCGCTTACCTGAACGCGCAGATCGAAGCCGGCGCCCAGGCCGTGATGATATTCGATTCCTGGGGCGGCGTATTGTCCCATGCGGCGTTCCACGAATTCTCGCTGGCTTACACGCATCGCATCGTGGATGGTTTGATCAAGGAAAAAGACGGCGTGCGAATCCCGTCCATCATATTCACCAAAGGCGGCGGCTTGTGGCTCGAGAGCATCGCCAACACCGGCTGCGACGCGGTCGGGCTGGACTGGACCATAGACATCGGCATCGCGCGCCAGCGCGTCGGCAACAAAGTCGCGCTGCAGGGCAACATGGATCCGGCGGTGCTGTTCGCCTCGCCTGATGCGATACACAAAGAAGTGGAACACATCCTGGGCAGCTACGGTTTCGGCAGCGGCCACGTGTTCAACCTGGGCCACGGCATCTCTCAACATACCGACCCGGAGCATGTGGCAGCATTGGTTAAGTCGGTGCACGAGCTGAGCAGAAAGTACCACTAAAAAACCTCTGCGCAATTACTACGCTCGCTACGTTGTGCAAAGGTTTTTAGGCGGGGATCCAACATAAAAGCCGCAGGTACCTCCTGCGGCTTTTGCATTTCTGCGACAATCGCAGTGTTGATTGCCTGAATAAATATGTCCATCGTCCGCGTCGCCCTTGATGTCCCGCTGCCCACCCTGTTCGATTACACGGTGGCCGAGGGTATTGCGGTTCAAACAGGCATGCGCGTGCTTGTACCGTTCGGACGGCGGCAGATGGCCGGCGTGGTGATGGAGTGCGCTGCCACTACCGATGTGGCGGCAGAGCGCATCAAGCCGGTGACCCGGGTGCTGCACGATAGCGCGCCGTTGTCGGCGCAGTTGTTGGACCTGATGCATTTTTGCAGCGACTATTACCGCTATCCGATCGGGCAAACGGTATTGTCCGCATTGCCGACGCGACTGCGTTCCGACAAGCCGATCATCAGCAAGCCCGTCCTGAATTATCGCTTGAGCACCAGCGGTGCGGCGCTTGATCTAGCAACATTTTCCAGGCGCAAAGTGGTGCAGCGGCGCATTCTGTCGAAGCTTGCCGGGCAACCATGCAATCTGGCACAGATCAAGGCGCTGTCGGCGACGGCTGGAGCGCAGTTGAAAATGTTGATTCACGAGGGGTGGGTTGAACAATACGTTGCTGCCCCCTCCCTAGCCCTTCCGCATGCAGATGGAGGGGGCGTTGCTCGGCATGTCTTCGAAAACACACACACGCTCACCAGTGAGCAGCAGCAGGCGGTCGATGCCGTCACGGCAGTGCACGATTTTGCGTGTTTCCTGTTGCACGGCATCACCGGCAGCGGCAAGACCGAGGTGTATGTGCATCTGATGCATCATGTCCTGCAACGGGGTGGACAAGTGCTGTTGCTGGTGCCGGAGATCAATCTGACGCCGCAACTGGAAAATTATTTCCGCAGCCGCTTTCCGGATGTGGGCATGGTCAGCCTGCACAGCGGGTTGTCCGAGGGCGAACGTTTGCATAACTGGCAGCAGGCGCAACTGGGCGCGGCGCAGATCGTGCTCGGTACGCGCCTGTCGGTGTTTGCCGAGTTGCCCAAGCTTGCGTTGATCATCGTCGACGAAGAACACGACAGTTCGTTCAAACAGCAGGATGGCCTGCGCTATTCGGCGCGGGATGTGGCGGTATTTCGCGCCAGCCGGCATGGGGTGCCGATAGTGCTGGGTTCGGCCACCCCGTCGCTGGAGAGTTACCACAACGCGCAAAGCGGGCGTTACCGGATGCTCAAATTGACCGGACGCGCGCTGGCCGAGGCGCGCCTGCCTGCGGTGCGCAGCATCAATATCACCCAGACGGTGATGCACCACGGCATCAGCGAAAACCTGTTGCGCGAGATCGGAGAGCGTATCGGGCGCCACGAACAGAGCCTGCTGTTCATCAACCGGCGCGGCTACGCGCCGGTGCTGATGTGCACCGGTTGCGGCTGGCTGTCCGGCTGCAAACACTGCGCGGGCAAGATGGTGCTGCATTTGCAGGAACGACGTCTGCGCTGCCATCATTGCGGGTACCAGATACGCGTGCCGCAAGCATGTCCGGGTTGCGGCAATGCCGATCTGCATCCGGTCGGCAGCGGTACGCAGCGTGTGGAAAGCGTGTTGCAGGAACGCTTTCCCGATGCGCGCATATTGCGGGTGGACCGCGACAGCACGCGCAACAAGCGCGCCTGGCAGGCGATGCGCGAGCAGATACATGCCAACGAGGTGGACATCCTGGTCGGCACACAGATGCTCGCCAAGGGACACGACTTTCCCGCGCTGACTTTGGTCGGTGTCCTAAATCCGGACAGCGCGCTATACAGCAGCGATTTCCGTGCGCCGGAAAAACTGTTCGCGCAATTGGTGCAGGTGGCGGGTCGCGCCGGGCGCGCGGACAAACCCGGCGAGGTGATCATACAGACCGCTTTCCCGGATCATCCCTTGTTTCGCGCGCTGCAGACGCATGATTTCGAAGGCTGGGCGGCTGCGCAACTGGCCGAGCGGCAGATGGCGGGTTTTCCGCCGTTCGTGTATCAGGCCATGCTGCGGGTTGAGGGAAAACAGGAAAAAGAGGTATATGGCTATCTGGATGATGCGCGTACTGCCGGGATCGCACTCAAACATGAGGTGGAGATTTTTGGCGTGGTGCCCGCCGTACTGCCGCGCCGCGCCAATCATGTGCGCGCACAATTGCTGATACAAAGCACGACCCGCAAGAATTTGCAGCAATTTATGCGCGCCTGGCAACCGTCGCTGGACGCGCTGGCCACACAAAAGCTGCGCTGCTCACTGGATATTGACCCGCTGGAATTTTAAAGTGGCATATAAATAAAAATGGGAGCGGAAAGCAGGGTCAGCGGGTTCCGCTGCATATGCAAGGTTGTCCTGTAAAATTCGATACAATTTTTTTTAACCGGGAAGCCTCTGTGGATATAGAGTGCGATTGAAACACCTTGGTCGCCAAATTTTGAAGCTGGGCAAACCTAATATAATTTTCCACCAACTGGTTACGGATTCGCATGGTCAAACATCATCTGAAGGATTTTTTCAGCTCTCCTCGGGGGGCAATGAGCTTGATTGCCTTGTTGGTTCTGACGGCAGAGTTCCTGATCATGGTGCTGATAGAGATTGTTTTAAAGCCGATTGTTGGCCCGAATCTTTCGGCAACTTTCTGGGACTTTCTGGATCCTCTATTGCTGATTGTTATCGTCACTCCCTGGATTTATGTTTTGGCTGTGCGTCCTTTGGAGAGGCAGCAGGTAATGCTTCGAAAACAATTTAACGAACTGAGTATCACGGCCGTCACTTTCGAATCCCGGGAGGGCGTGGTAGTGACCGATGCCGACAACAGAATCCTCAGGGTCAATCATTCATTCACGGAGATAACCGGGTATAGCAATGAAGAGGCAATCGGGAAAACGCCCGGCATGC
>CAZCKZ010000066.1:0-8666 GCA_964499395.1 uncultured Gallionella sp.
GGTTGCACTATATGTAGATTGTAACAATCACACCGAAACTCGTACCACCGGAGAAACATTCTCAACAATTCAAGGACCGTTTCAACAGTGGAATCCGCACTGTTTCTTCACTGTAAGGACACTGTTATTTGAATATCGTCTTTAATCTGCGTAAAATCGCCAGCCTCGCGGGTGTAGTTCAATGGTAGAACGGCAGCTTCCCAAGCTGCATACGACGGTTCGATCCCGTTCACCCGCTCCATCCTTTTTCAGCGCCCGCTTTATTTCAATGCAATGTCCGGCACGGCAATGTCCAGCACGGTGACGTGTTGATCGTGCATCACGATGCGCGAGACGAACAGGATCGCCAGCACATTTCCCGTTACCGCAACAAACCCCACCAGACCATAGCCAACGATCTGGCTCGCATCATTTTGCGTGATGATGAATCCGGCCAGCGTGGTGGCCAGACCCATGGAGAGCGACTGCACCGTGGCATTCAGCGACATGAATGTGCCGCGCAATTTTGGCTGCGCCGCCGACGTGATAATGGCCATCGCCGGTATCATGCGTCCCGAGACCAGCACGAAGAATGCGGTGGTGCAGACCAGCCACAGCCACAGCGGTGCGGCGCCGATATGGGTCACCACCAGCAGGGGCAGCAGCGCAGCGCTGGCGACTACCCGGTAAATTTTGATCTTGCCGCGCAGGTCGGCCCAGTGGCCGATCAGTCGCGCGGTGAACAGCGTTGCCGTACCGCCCGCAAGATAGATGAACGGGATGTCACGCAGCGAGATGCCGACGTTGCCCACCGCGTAAATAGTGATGTAGGGAATCACCGTGAAGCCGGAAAAGATCAGCAGCGCGGAGAACAGCAAAGCGTTCAGGTGATTGGCCTCGCGCAGCACCTCGAACATCGCCGAAAATGGATGTGCGCGTTTCTTGTCGCTGATGTGATAGCGCAGTTGCGGCAGGATGCGCGCGCCGACGAGGATGAACACCACGGACAGGGCCGCGATCAGGATGAACGGCGCGCGCCATTGGAAATGATTGGCCAGCCAGAGGGACAGCGGCACCCCTGCGACCGTGGAAAGGGAAAATGCAGTCGCAACGATGCCGCTGGCCCTGGCGCGGCGTGAAAAAGGAATGACGTCACCGATGATGGTCTGCACCATCGCACCCATCACACCGCCGAATGTGCCCGCCAAGCCGCGCGCGATCAGCAGCATGGCATAGCCGGGCGCCAGTCCGCAGGCCAGCGTCGCCAGTCCGAACAGCCCGAATATTGTCAGCAGCAGACGTTTGCGCTCGAAACGGTCGATGAAAGTTGCAGCCAGCAACCCGGACACCGCGGCACTGAAACTGTAGGACGCGACCAGCAGGCCGAACTCGTGGGTGCTGATGCCGAATGCTTTTATCAGAATAGGACCCAGCGGCATCATGATCATGAAATCGAGGATGTGGCTGAACTGGATGCCGGCGAGGGTGAGCAATAAATAGCGCTCGCGTTGCGGGGTCAGCGTGGGATGCATGATCGAAGGCGTTGATTTCAAGGGAAGCATTCTACCAGCGACGATAAGAAAAAATTGCGCTTCCGGCAGTGCTAAAATTACCTTTCAAATTTTCAGTTTTTCATCATGCCGCAACCTTCTTTTGTCCATCTCCGATTGCACAGCGAATATTCAATTTCGGATGGCATGGTGCGCGTGGATGAAGCGGTGGCCGCCGCACAGCGTGACGGAATGCCGGCGCTGGCGCTGACCGACCTGAATAACTTTTTCGGCCTGATCAAGTTCTACAAAAAAGCGCGCGGCGCCGGAATCAAACCGCTTGCCGGGTGCGATGTGTTCATCACCAACGATGCCGACCGGGAGCGCCCGTATCGCCTGCTGTTGCTGTGCCAGTCGGTTTCGGGCTATCTGCTGTTGTGCCGTTTGCTTAGCCGCGCTTTTCTGGAAAACCAGCATCGCGGCCGTGCCGAGCTGCGCCGCGAGTGGTTCCATCAGGGCACCGACGGGTTGATCGCCCTGTCCGGCGCGCATCTCGGCGATACCGGCAGCGCGCTGCTGTCGGGCAATGCGGCACAGGCCAGACAGTTCGCGCAGGAATGGGCCAGCCTGTTCAACAACCGTTATTATCTCGAAGTCCAGCGCGCCGGGTTTGCGGACGAGGAGCATTACATCCATGCGGCGACCCAGCTTGCCGCCGAACTCGGGCTGCCGGTGGTCGCCACCCATCCGGTGCAATTTCTCACCGCCGATGATTTCAAGGCGCACGAGGCGCGCGTGTGCATCGCCGAAGGCTATGTGCTCAACGACAAACGCCGCGCAAAGCAATTTACCGCACAACAATTTTTCAGGACCCAGGCAGAAATGGCAGAGCTGTTCGCCGACCTCCCTGAAGCGTTGCAAAACAGCGTCGAGATCGCGCGGCGCTGCAATCTGTCGCTGGTACTCGGCAAGCCGCGCCTGCCGGATTTCCCGACGCCGAACGGCCAGGGGCTGGACGATTATCTGCGCGAACAGGCGCAACTCGGCCTGCACAAGCGCATGGTAGTGCTTTATCCGGATGCGGATGAGCGCGCTGCCAGGCTGCCGGAATATCAGGCGCGGCTGGATTTCGAGATCGAGACCATCATCAAGATGGGCTTCCCTGGCTACTTCCTGATCGTGGCGGACTTCATCCGCTGGGCCAAGGAAAATGGCGTGCCGGTCGGCCCGGGGCGCGGTTCGGGCGCGGGTTCGCTGGTGGCATACAGCCTCGGCATCACCGATCTGGACCCGCTGCGATATAACCTGCTGTTCGAGCGTTTTCTGAATCCCGAGCGCGTGTCCATGCCCGATTTCGACGTGGATTTCTGCCAGGACGGGCGCGAGCGCGTCATCGACTACGTGAAACAGAAATACGGCGCAGCCAGCGTGGCGCAGATCGCCACCTTCGGCACCATGGCTTCCAAGGCGGTGATCCGCGATGTCGGGCGGGTGATGGATTTCCCCTATGGCCTGTGCGACCGCCTGTCGAAAGCGATCCCGCTGGAAGGCGTGAAACCGGTGTCGCTGAAAAAAGCGCGCGAGATGGAGCCCGAGATCAACAGCATTGCCGAGAGCGAGGAAGGCGTGACCGAATTGCTCGAGCTGGCCGGCCGGCTGGAAGATCTGACCCGCAACGTCGGCATGCACGCGGGCGGCGTGCTGATTGCGCCCGGACAACTCACCGACTTCTGCCCGTTGTATTGTGCCGACAGCAGTGCCAGCGTGATCAGCCAGTTCGACAAGGACGATGTCGAATCGATCGGTCTGGTGAAATTCGATTTCCTCGGTTTGCGCACGCTGACCATACTCGATTGGGCGATGCGCCATGTTGCGCGGCTCAATGGCGGCACCGCACCGTTCTCGCTGGAAACCCTGCCGCTGGATGATGCCGCGACTTTCGAGTTGCTGAAGGCATGCAACACCACGGCGATATTCCAGCTCGAATCGCGCGGCATGAAGGACATGCTGAAGAGTGCCAAACCGGACTGCTTTGAGGACATCGTTGCGCTGGTTGCGTTATATCGACCCGGCCCGATGGATCTGATCCCGGATTTTGTGCGGCGCAAGCACGGCGAAAAATTCGACTATCCGCATCCCGCGGTTGAGCCGGTGCTGCGTGAAACCTACGGCATCATGGTCTACCAGGAACAGGTGATGCAGATGGCCCAGTTGGTCGGCGGCTATAGCCTGGGCGGCGCCGACCTGTTGCGCCGCGCGATGGGCAAGAAAAATGTGGAGGAGATGGCCAAGCAGCGCGAATTCTTTGTCGCGGGCGCGCTCAAGGGCGGCACATCAAAAGAGCAGGCGGGCCATCTGTTCGACCTGATGGAAAAATTCGCCGGTTACGGCTTCAACAAATCGCATGCTGCAGCCTATGCATTGGTTGCCTACCAGACGGCCTATCTCAAGGCCCATTATCCGGCCGCGTTCATGGCCGCGACGCTGTCGGGCGATCTGGACAATACCGACAAGGTGCGCACCTTCTATGTCGATACGCTGCAGCAGAATCTGCGCGTGTTGCCGCCGGACGTAAACAGCTCCGGTTATGTGTTTTCCCCGGTGGACGAGCGGACTATCGCATACGGACTGGGGGCGATCAAGGGAACCGGCGAGGCGGCCATTGCCAGCATTGTCAGTGCGCGCGAACAGGGTCCGTTCAAGGACCTGTTCGATTTCTGCCGGCGCGTGGACAAGCGCATCGTCAACCGGCGCACGGTCGAAGCGCTGATCAAGGCGGGCGCGTTCGACAGCCTCAACGATCATCGCGCCAGCCTGATGGCCAGCGTGGATGCGGCGCTGGCGAGCGCCGACCAGCAGGCGCGCGCAGCGAACCAGAACAGCCTGTTCGGGCACGACGAGGGCGATGAAGCGCTGCTCGTGAAGTATGCCGATGTGCCGCGCTGGCGTTTGCGCGAACAGCTTGCCCACGAAAAAGCCAGCCTGGGAATCTACCTGGGCGGCCATCCGTACCAGGAATATGCCGATGAGCTGGCCAACTTCATCAAGGTGAAACTGGCCGACCTGACACCGCAATTTGTCGGGCAATCCAACGGTTCCGCAGGCGGCTCGGGCCAGGGTTCGGGGCATGGTTCTGGATATGGCTCGCGGCGCGGCGTACCGGTCGTGCTGGCAGGTATCGTGGCCGGTCTGCGCATCCAGCAAACCCGGCGCGGACGCATGGCAATCGTTACGCTCGACGATGGCAGCGCACAGGTCGAGCTGACCCTGTTCAACGAAATATACGAGGTCAACCGCCCGTGGATACGCGAGGATGAATTGCTGGTGGTGCGCGGTACCGCCAGGCTGGACGAGTATTCCGGCAACGTGCGCGTCAGCGGCGAAGAGCTGTTCGACTTCGCGACCGCGCGTTCCCACTTCGCGCAGCAACTCGCGCTGCGTTGCAACGGCAACGCCAGCATCGAGCAGCTGGTCAAATTGTTTACCCCGTATCGCGAGGGCAAATGCCCGGTGCAGATCCACTACCACAACAATGATGCGAGCTGCCAGCTGCGCCTGGGCGAGGCATGGCAAGTGACACTGCACGATGACCTGTTGAACGATCTGCGCGACTTGTTGCAGGAAGAAAACGTGAAGGTGATTTACGGTTGAAACGGGCTAACCCTTAAGCGGTATTGAGGGTGCTGCAACAGAGGGAGTAGAATCGCCCACTTGCGCAGTTTGGCCAATCAGTAAATCGGTGAAAAAACAATCGGGATGGACATTGCGGGTGTATTGCCTTTGGGTGTTGCGGGCGCGGCCATTGTGTTTTGGCTGGCGCTGGGCCTGCTGGGGTTGGCACTGCAGCGCCGCCCGCACCTGATCACCAGGGTCATTTTTCCGCTTGGCGCGATTGTTTCGCTGGTGCTTGCCGCTACCGGTTTCTGGGCGATCGGTGAGCATGCCAGCCAAGCCGTATTGCCGCTGGGCCTGCCCGATTTGCCGTTGCATCTCAGTCTCGATCCGCTCTCCGCATTTTTCCTGATCCTGCTGGGCGGCGCATCGTTCGGCGTTTCGCTGTTCAGCGCAGGCTATTTCAAATCCATGCAGGGCAATACGCTCGGCTTGTTGTGCCTGGAATATCACCTGTTTCTGGCCGGCATGGCGTTGGTGTTGCTGGCTGACGACGCGTACATGTTCATGGTGGCGTGGGAGACGATGGCCCTGTCTTCCTATTTTCTGGTCACCACCGACCACAGCATCCCCGACATCCGCAAGGCAGGCTATCTGTACCTGCTGATCGCGCACGTCGGCGCGATCGCGATCCTGCTCAGCTTCGGCGTGATGCAGGGCGGACACGGCATCGGCGCTTACACCTTTGCGGCGCTGCGCGAGGCGCATCTGTCGGTGTTCTGGTCGTCGGTTGCGTTCCTGCTGGCGTTGTTCGGTTTTGGCGCCAAGGCGGGTTTGCTGCCGCTGCACGTCTGGTTGCCCGAAGCGCACCCTGCTGCGCCTTCGCCGGTTTCCGCATTGATGAGCGGCATCATGCTGAAGACGGCGATTTACGGCATCCTGCGCGTCACCTTCGACCTGCTCGGCGCGCAGCAATGGTGGTGGGGCGTGCTGGCGCTGGCGCTGGGCCTGATCACCGCGATTTTCGGCGTGATGTTCGCCGCGGTGCAGGGCGACATGAAACGGCTGCTGGCTTATTCTTCGATTGAAAACATCGGCCTGTTGCTGGTGGGAATCGGCCTGGCCATCATCTTTCATGTTTACGGAAAGGACGCGCTGGCGGCATTGTCGCTGACCGCGACGCTGTACCACAGCCTGAATCACGCGTTTTTCAAGAGTCTGCTGTTCATCGGCACGGGCTCGATATTGCATGCGACCGGCGAGCGCAATATGGGGCGCATGGGCGGACTGATCCGTCACATGCCGTGGGTCGCGGTACTGATGCTGGTCGGCGTGCTGTCCATTTCCGGACTGCCGCCGTTCAATGGATTCGTTTCGGAATGGCTGTTGTTGCAGGCGTTCCTGCTGTCGCCTGGTTTGCCCAACAACTACATCAATATGCTGATACCGGTGGCAGCGGCGGTGATCGCGCTGGCCGCCGCGCTGGCGGCTTATGTGATGGTTAAATTCTACGGCGTCATTTTCCTCGGCCAGCCGCGCGGCGAGGCGCGTGCCGAACCGCACGATGCCGGCATTTTTGAGCGCATCGGATTAAGCTGGCTCGCGCTCGGTTGTGTGCTGCTGGGATTGACACCGGTGTTGGTGGTGCATCAAATTGATCTGGTGACCAAAATATTGGTCGGGCGAGGGCTGGGCAATGCGGCTCCCGGTTGGCTGTTCCTCGCGCCGGTCGACATCGAGCGGGCCAGTTACAGCCCGGTGTATTTCCTGCTGGCGGTGCTGGGCGTGATGCTGGTGACGGTGCTGGTGGTGCATTATTTCTATCACGGACGGACGCGGCGCGGCCCCGCCTGGGACTGCGGTTTCCCGGCTCAGACTTCGCGCATGCAGGATACCGCCGAAGGATTCGGACAGCCGATCCGGCGCATCTTCGAGCCGTTCTTCCGCATCGAAAGGGAGTTGCCGAGCGCTTTCGATACGCATCCGCGCTATCACGGCCGCAGCGATGACCGTATCTGGTTCGCGCTGTACATGCCGGTCAAAATCATCACCGAAAAACTTTCGTCGTGGGTATCGTTGTTGCAGCACGGGCGCATCCATTTGTACCTGACGTATACCTTTGTCACGCTGGTCGTGTTGCTGGCTTTTGTATGATGAGCTCGGATCAGGCACTCGGCATCCTGTTTCAGATCTACCAGTCATTGCTGGTTGTGCTGCTCGCGCCGCTGTTGACGGGCTGGGTAAACCAGTGCCGTGCCTGGCTGCAAAACCGCACCGGTCCGGGACTATTGCAACCTTATCGCACACTGCGCAAGTTGTTTCACAAGGATGCGGTGATGGCCTATAACGCCTCGCCGCTGTTTCGTACCACGCCCTATATTTTGTTCGGTTGCATGTGGCTGGCTTCGGCAATCATTCCGATCATCGCGGTGGATTTGCCGTTCTCGCCGGCTGCGGACGTGATCGCGCTGGTCGGTGTGTTTGCGTTGGCGCGTGTGTTCATCGCACTCGCCGCAATGGATATCGGGACAGCCTTTGGCTCGCTGGGCGCGCGGCGCGAGATGCTGGTGTCGTTTCTCGCCGAACCGGCATTGCTGATGGTGCTTTTCACCGCCTCGCTGATCAGCCACTCGACGCAACTGCCGCGCATCGTGGATGTGCTTGCGCATCACCATTTCATTTTGTATCCCAGCCTCGCTTTTGCCGGATTGGCATTCGTGATCGTGCTGCTGGCCGAGAACGCGCGCATTCCGGTTGACAACCCCGCCACACATCTGGAACTGACCATGATCCACGAGGCGATGATCCTGGAGTATTCGGCGCGCCACCTGGCGCTGGTGGAGTGGGCGAGCAGCCTCAAGCTGTTCGCATATATTTCCATCGGTATCGCGCTGTTCTTTCCCTATGGCATAGCCCAGGCAGGTGATTGGCGCGCACTGCCGCTGGCCATCGTCGCACTGCTGGTCAAGCTGATATTGGCGGGCGCCGCACTGGCTTTGCTGGAAACATCGCTCGCCAAGATGCGCATCTTCCGCGCGCCGGAGTTTCTGGGCACCGCATTTCTGCTGGCGGTGCTGGGTTTGTTGATCCATTTCTTGTTGGGCGCATGACGATGAGCTTCAGCATTCAACTCATCAATCTGCTCGCGGCGATGTTGCTGCTGATCGCGTTTGCGATGCTGTCGCAACGGCGCATCATGTCGCTGATCAATTTGTTTGCATGGCAGGGACTGGTGCTGTCGCTCAGCACATTTATCGTTGCGTACTCGACGGACCAGCATCATTTGTATTATTCAGCAGGGTTGACGCTGCTGCTCAAGGTGTTGTTTTTGCCGTGGCTGCTGCATCGCCTGATGCGCAAGCTGAACGTGAAATGGGATGTGGAAACGCTGATCAATATTCCGACCACCATGCTGGTCGGCATCGCGCTGGTGATTTTTTCCTTCAACCTGGCCGCGCCGATCTCGCAACTTTCCGAGAGCATAACGCGCGGCCTGATCGGCATCGCGCTGGCCAGCGTGCTGTTGTCCATGCTGATGATGCTGACGCGGCGCAAGGCGATCCCGCAGGTGGTCGGTTTCCTGGC
>CAZCKZ010000067.1:0-8421 GCA_964499395.1 uncultured Gallionella sp.
TCTACTTGACCAGCTTCTTGCTGCGCAGCACTTCGATGATCTCCGGAATTATGCCCGGATCGTCGATGGTCGACGGCACCATGTATTCCTTGCCGTTGACGATATTGGCAAGGGTCTTGCGCAGCGTCTTGCCGGAACGTGTCTTGGGCAATCTGGCCAGAATCACCGTGTCCTTGTAACAGGTGATCGCACCGATGGACTCGCGTATGCGGGCGATCAACTGCTGTTGCAGGTCTGCCTCGGCGATGGTCATGCCGGACTTGAGCACCACCAGCCCCATCGGCACCTGTCCCTTGAGGTCGTCGTCGCGCGCGATCACCGCGCATTCCGCGACCGCGGGATGGGTCGCGATCACTTCCTCGATCTCGCCGGTGGACAGCCGGTGTCCGGCGACATTGATCACATCGTCGACGCGACCCATCACGAACACATAACCGTCCTCGTCGACATATCCCCCGTCGCCGCTGGTGTAGTAGCCGGGCAGGAAAGTCAGGTAGCTTTCGCGAAATTTGTTCACATCGCCCCAGATATGATTCAGACAGGAGGGCGGCAACGGCAGCTTGAGCGCGATGTAGCCCTGGGTACCGCGCGGGACCTGATGTCCGTTCTCGTCCAGTATCTGCAGGTTATAGCCGGGCACCGGCACGGTGGACGAACCGGGCTTGATCGGCATCGGCTCGACACCCTGCAGATTGGCGGTGATCGCCCAGCCGGTCTCGGTCTGCCACCAGTGGTCCACCACCGGCTTGCCGCTGTTGTCGGCAAGCCATGCTTCGGTGGGGGGGTCGAGCCGTTCGCCGGCGGAGTAAATGACCTGCAGTTTGCCCAGGTCGTATTTTTTCATCAGCTCGGCCTGCGGGTCTTCCTTCTTCACCGCGCGGAACGCGGTGGGTGCGGTGAACAGCGCTTTCACGCCATACTCGGCACAGACGCGCCACAGCGCGCCGGCGTCCGGCGTCATGACCGGTTTGCCTTCATAGACGATGGTGGTACAGCCATGCAGCAGCGGGCCGTACACGATGTAGGAATGGCCGACCACCCAGCCCACGTCCGAGCATGCCCAGTACACATCGCCGGGCTCGACGTTGTAGATCGCCTTCATGCTGTATTTGAGCGCAACCGCGTGGCCGCCGTTCTCGCGCAGTACGCCCTTGGGTTTTCCGGTGGTGCCGGAGGTATAGAGGATGTACAGCGGGTCGCTGCCCTTGACCGGCGTACAGCCCACCGGCTTGGCTTTGGCCAGCAAGGATTTCCAGTCGTGGTCGCGTCCCGCGACCATCGTCGCAACCGTCTGCGGTCGCTGGAAGACGACGCAGCATTGCGGTTTGTGTTGCGCGAGCTCGATGGCGCGGTCGACCAGCGGTTTGTATTCCACCACGCGCTTGACCTCGATCCCGCATGACGCAGTGAGGATGACCTTGGGTTTGGCGTCGTCGATGCGCACCGCCAGCTCGGGCGGCGCGAAGCCGCCGAACACCACGGAGTGGATCGCGCCCAGCCTGGCCACCGCCAGCATCGCGATGACCGCTTCAGGGATCATCGGCATGTAGATGATCACACGGTCGCCCTTGACCACGCCGAGGTTCGCCAGCATTCCGGCGGTGCGCGCGACGATATCGGTCAGCTCGGTATAGGTATAGTGCGATTTGAAATGGGTGACCGGGGAATCGTAGATCAGCGCGAGCTGGTTGCCGCGCCCGGCTTTCACATGGTGATCCAGCGCCATGTAAGCGGTGTTCATCTCGCCGTCGGCGAACCAGTAACCGAGTCCGTCGTCATCGAGAGAAAGTATCTGCTGCGGGAATTTTAACCACTCCAGCGCTTCGGCCTGCTTGCGCCAGAAACCTTCTGGATCTTTCATCGAATGGTCGTACTCGGTCTGGTAACTCATTTCGACTCCTCCCTTTATTGTTATTCACGCCATATGGAAATGACGTATCTATTAAGTTAATTGATGATGAACATCTCCATGAACTCGTTCACCGGCATTGCTTCAAGCTTCATGCTGTCCAGGCACAGCTCCATGATCTGCTGGCAACGCTGTTCGGGAAAGCGCGTGCGCAGATTGCTCAGGAACTTCTGTTCCAGCACCGGGATGCCTTCTTCACGGCGGCTGCGATGGCCGATCGGATATTCCACCTCGATCATTTCGGTGCTGCTGCCGTCATTGAAGAATATCTGGATCGCATTGGCGATGGAACGTTTGTCCGGTTCCAGGTATTCGCGGCTGTAGCGCGGCTCCTCGACGATCTCCATCTTTTCGCGCAGCTCGTCGATGATCGGATGGGCTGCGTGGAAACTGTTTTCATAATGTTCCGCCACCAGATTGCCGAACGCCAGCGGCACGGCCACCATGTACTGGATGCAGTGGTCGCGGTCCGCGGGATTGGCCAGCGGGCCGACTTTGGAAATGATGCGGATCGCGGATTCGTGCGTGGTGATCACGATCTTGCGGATGTCCTGCAGGCGGTCCTTCACCTGCGGATGCAAAAGCATCGCCGCTTCGCACGCTGTCTGCGCATGAAATTCGGCGGGGAAGGAAATTTTAAAGAGGATGTTTTCCATCACGTAGCTGGCATAGGGTTGATTCAGGATGAAACAGCGCTGATCTTCCGGTTTGAGTTTCTGGTCGGTGTTGGTCTTCGAAAACAGCACGTCATAGAAGCCCCACTGCGGCGCGGTAAGCACGCCGGGGATGCCCATCTCGCCCTCCATCGTGATCATTGCCAGCCGCACCGCGCGCGACGTGGCATCGCCCGCCGCCCAGGATTTGCGCGAACCGGCATTCGGCGAGTGGCGGTAAGTGCGCAACGATTGTCCGTCGACGAACGCCTGCGACAATGCGTCGATCACCTGTTCCTCGGTGCCGCCCAGCAAACGCGTGACCACTGCAACGGAAGCCACCTTGACCAGCACCACGTGGTCCAGGCCGACGCGATTGAAACTGTTTTCCAGCGCGAGCACACCCTGGATTTCGTGCGCCTTGATCATCGCGGTCAGCACGTCGCGCAGGGTCAGCGGCTTCTTGCCTTCGGCCACGCGGCAGCGGCTCTGATAATCGGCCACGGCAAGGATGCCGCCGAGGTTGTCGGAGGGATGTCCCCATTCCGCCGCCAGCCAGGTGTCGTTGTAATCCAGCCAGCGGATCATCGCGCCGATATCCCAGGCGGCCTTGACCGGATCGAGCTCGTGCGAGGTGCCGGGCACGCGCGCACCGTTGCGCACCGTGGTGCCGGGCACCAGCGGGCCGAGGTGCTTGGTGCACTCGGGAAAACGCAGCGCCAGCAGGCCGCAGCCCAGCGTGTCGATCAGGCAGTTGCGCGCGGTGTTGTAAGCCTCGGCCGACTTGATCTCCTTCTGGCAGACATATTGCGCGATATCCACCAGCACCTGGTCGGGTTCAGGGCGTGTGTTCGTTTCCACATTGGCGTTCATTTCGGTTTCCTTATCGTTCGAGTCAATTCAGGTAAATCCGGCTATCTCAATAAACCGTTACGAGTGATTGGAGTGCAAGGCGCACGGAGCGCAGCAATCCGACCACGCAGTAGGTTTAGTGAGATAGCCATTAGCGTTTTTCGATCGGAACCCAAGCCAGGTTTTCCGGCCCGACATAGTTCGCGCTGGGGCGGATGATCTTGCCGTCGGTACGCTGTTCCATCACGTGCGCCCCCCAGCCGGTGACGCGCGAGATCACGAACAGCGGCGTGAACATGTTGGTCGGCACGCCCATCATGTGGTACGACACCGCGGAAAACCAGTCGAGATTGGGGAACATCTTTTTCATGTCCCACATCACGGTTTCCAGGCGTTCGGCAATGTCGAACAGCCGCATCTCGCCTGCTTCCCCGGCCAGCTGCTTTGCCAGCCGCTTGATCACTTCGTTGCGCGGGTCGGAGATGGTGTAGACCGGGTGGCCGAAGCCGATCACGATCTCCTTGCGGCCAACGCGCTCGCGGATGTCCGCCTCGGCCTCGTCGGCGTTCCTGTAGCGGCTCTGGATGCGGAATGCCTCCTCGTTGGCACCGCCGTGCTTGGGGCCGCGCAACGCGCCGATCGCGCCGGTGATGCAGGAATACAGATCGGAGTTGGTGCCGGCAATCACGCGGGCGGTGAAGGTCGAGGCATTGAACTCGTGCTCCGCATACAGGATCAGCGAGGTGTGCATCGCGCGCACCCAGGATGCCTTCGGCGGCACGCCGTGCAGAAGGTGCAATATGTGCGCGCCGGTGCTGTCGTCATCGGTCTCGACCTCGATGCGTTTTCCGGAGGTGCTGTAGTGATGCCAATACATCAGCATCGATCCGAAGCAGGCCAGCATGCGGTCGATTATTTCGCATGCGATATCCTGGCTGTGCGCATCCGGCTCCGGTTCGCAGGTGCCGAGCATGGAGCATCCGGTGCGCATCACATCCATCGGGTGCGCATTGGCGGGAATCGCCTCGAGCGCCTGCCTTACCGGCTGCGGCAAGCCGCGCAATGATTTCAGCTTGGCCTTGTAGGATTTCAGCTGGACCGCGTTCGGCAAAGTGCCGTGGATCAGCAGGTACGCGATCTCCTCGAACTCGGCCTGCTCGGCGAAATCCAGAATGTCGTAGCCGCGATAGTGCAGGTCGTTGCCGGTGCGCCCGACGGTGCAGACCGCGGTGTTGCCGGCGACGGTGCCGGACAATGCAACGGATTTTTTGGGTTTGGGTAAGGTGGATGCTTCTGCCATGTCTTTCTCCCTAAGTTGATTATTATTTATCCTGGTTTATTCACTAGCCAAGACGTGCTTCCAACTCCTCCCAGCCTCCCCTTGTCAGGGGAGGAGCAGATTAGTCTCTCCCCCTGAAAAAGGGGAGCTGGAGGGGGTTTGCGTATGTAATCATTCCGCCCCCTTCTCCGCAAACAGCCTATCCAACTGCTGCTCGTAATCGTGATAGCCGAGATAGTCGTAGAGCTCCATGCGCGTCTGCATATCGGCGACGACCTTCTGCTGCGTGCCGTCGGCGAGGATGTGCTGGTAGACGTTCAGCGCGGCTTTGCTCATTGCGCGGAATGCCGACAGCGGGTACAGCGCCAGCCTGATGCCGGCATCCGCAAGTTGCCCGGTGGTGAACAGCGGCGTCGCGCCGAACTCGGTGATGTTCGCCAGCACCGGCACTTTTACCGCACGGGTGAACTCGGCGTATTGCTCCAGCGTGGTGATCGCTTCGGGGAAGATCATGTCGGCGCCGGCCTCGACGCAGGCCTGCGCGCGCTCGATCGCGGACTGCATGCCTTCCACCGCCAGCGCATCGGTGCGCGCCATGATGACGAAGCTCGCGTCGCTGCGCGCATCCACCGCAGCCTTGATGCGATCGGCCATCTCGCCCTGGCTGACGATGGCCTTGTTGGGGCGGTGCCCGCAGCGCTTCTGCATCACCTGGTCCTCGATATGGAATCCGGCCGCGCCGGCCTGCGCGATCTCGCGGGTGGCACGCGCGATATTGAAAGCGCCGCCCCAGCCGGTGTCGATGTCCACCAGCAGCGGCAAATCGCTCGCGGCGGTGATGCGGCGCGTGTCCTCGCAGACGTCATGCAGGGTGGTGATGCCGAGGTCGGGAATGCCGAGCGAGGAAGCGGCCACGCCGCCGCCGGAAAGATACAGCGCCTTGTGCCCGCTCTTCTGCGCAAGGATCGCGCAGTATGCGGTGACCGCGCCGACGACCTGCAGCGGATCGTTGTCTGCGACTGCGCGGCGAAGTTTGTTGCCGGGTGTGTTGTTCATGCTGCCTCCTCCTTGGCTATCATTTCGCTGATGCTGTGCCATGCGCCGCGGATGTGGCGGCGCATCAGCATCTCGGCCAGTTCACCGTCGCGTTGCGCCAGCGCCTCGACGATCTGTCGGTGTTGCTGCAGCGCCGGTCCGGTGCGCTCCGCGTTGCGGCTGGTGCGGTAGCGGCACATCCTCAGCAGCTGGTATTGTTCGCCGCCGAGCATGTCCATCAGCATCTGGTTGCCGCTGCCGCGCGCGATCTGGTAATGGAAATCGAGGTCGCCCTCTTTCTGCGCATAGACCTTGCCGCCCTGTTTCCTGATCTGCTTTTCATGGCTGTCGAGCAGTTTGCGCAATTGCTCGATCTCGGCATCGGTCATCCGGGTCGCGGCGATCCGGCATGCCATGCCTTCCAGTGCTTCGCGCACTGCATAGAGATCGGAGAGGGTCTTGCGATCCAGCACCACCACGCGTGCGCCAACGTTGGGAATGCGGTTGACCAGGCGCATGCCTTCCAGATGACGCAAGGCTTCGCGCAAAGGACCGCGCCCCATGCCGAAGCTTTCGGCCAGTTCCGCCTCGTTCAGCTTCTGGCCCTGTGCCAGTTCGCCGGTCACGATGCTGTGTGCCAGGCGATGAGTGGCGATATCGGCAAGGGTGCCTTGTTCGGGAGGGGAGTGCAACATCGGTAAACTCCGATTGTCGACAATATGGAAAAATACTAGCACATATATCGATAAATAGTGCAATAAATTTGCTTTATGTCGACAAAATAAGTTTTTGCTGATGCGTGGCACAGGCAGTCAAAGCGCTGTTCGCCCGCTTGGGTAGTGAGATGCCGGCGGTTGTGCAGTCTGTCTGGATCAGCCTTTTCAGGAACCGGGGCGGGATCGCCGGGCGCAGCCTGCAACGGCCACCATTTGATTTACTGCCGGGCTGGTCAGGCCTTGCTGCGCGCCCAGCGCACGATCCCGCCGGTGTCCATCGCGCCTGCTTGCCGCGCGATCTCCTTGCCCCCCGCGAACAGCGCCAGGGTGGGGATGCTGCGGATGTTGTAGCGTGCCCCGAGTTCCTGAGCTTCCTCGGTATTCAGTTTTGCCAGGCGCATCTGCGGTTCGAGTTGCGCTGCCGCTTGAATGAAGGCGGGCGCCATCATGCGGCAGGGACCGCACCATGGCGCCCAGAAATCCACCAACACAGGAATGTCGTTGCGGTTGATGTGCAGCGTGAAATTGCGGCTGTCCAGTTCCACCGGGTGCGCTTCGAACAAGGCCTGTTTGCACTTGCCGCAGACCGGTTGGCCGTGCAGCTTGTCGGCAGGTACGCGATTAACACCGTTGCAATGCGGGCAGACGATATGGAGTGATTCGGCCATGATTTTCCTTTGGGGTTCTGATTTTTCCCAAATGGGGACGCACCACTGAAATTTAAACCCTGGCCGGCGAGCTTGCCGGATCGGGATGCATATCCGGTTGGGCCGCGAAGCGCCGGCAGAGGGCGCTGTCGATTCAGGCGAAGCGCATCGAAAAATCGATCGTCTGCACGTCTTTGGTCAGGCTGCCGATCGAGATGCGCCCCACCCCGGTCAGCGCGATATCGCGCAGATTTTCCAGGGTGATTCCACCGGATGCCTCCAGTTCGGCGCGTTTGCCGGTGTGCTGCACGGCGGCGCGCAGATTATCCAGATCGAAGTTGTCCAGCAGGATCAGTTCGGCTCCGGCAGCCAGCGCTTCGTCGAGTTGCTCCAGGGACTCCACCTCGATTTGCACGCTGGTGCCCGGCTTTGCCAGGCGAAACGCCTGCTCCAGCACTGGCTTGATACCGCCTGCAGCCGCGATGTGGTTTTCCTTGATTAATATCCCGTCGAACAGACCGATGCGCTGGTTATGGCCGCCGCCAACCCGCACTGCATATTTCTGCGCCTGCCGCAAACCGGGCAGGGTCTTGCGCGTATCCATGATTTTCACGTCGATGCCGTCGACTGCATCCACATGTTGCCTGGTGCGCGTGGCGGTGCCGGACAAGGTTTGCAGGAAGTTCAGTGCGCTGCGTTCGGCGCCAAGCAGTGCGCGCGCATTACCTTTGACTTTGCACAGCGTTTGTCCCTCGAATATTCTGTCGCCGTCCTTGAACAGCCAGTTTATTTCACAGTTCGGGTCCAGTATGCGAAAGCATTCGTCGAACCATGGCGTGCCGCATAACACAGCGTCCTGCCGGGTGATGATTCGCGCGGAAGCGGCCAGTGTCGCGGGCAACAGTTGGGCGCTCAAATCGCCGGTGTATATATCTTCATCGAACGAGATGGTGACATTGCGGCGGACGAGTGCGGCGAATTCGGACTCAAGCATGGGTGTTCCTCTGGCCGGTTTGATAGAGTCGCAGATTAACCCGGGCCGGGTTACTTTGGAAAATTCGTGACGGGTTGCTAGAACCCGTAATAAACTTGTCCGCCGACGGTGTTTTTGGGCGTGCCGCTGGAAATTCCCCTGATCACGTAACCCCGGGCTTTGAAGTTGCTGTCGAGTTTGTAATTTACAAAAGCGCTGAAACCCTGTTGTTTTGCCCCTGTTGCAGGTGAACCCTGGGATAAGCTCATATCGATCCCCGTGCTTGTTTTCTCGGTGAATTGGTATATGCCGCCAAAGGATCCATAGAGCAAGGGGCTGATGGTGATCCCGGTCGGG
>CAZCKZ010000068.1:0-8269 GCA_964499395.1 uncultured Gallionella sp.
TGGATTTTTTGAACAAGCGGCGGGTGGATGAAGGTCGCGAAAGGATTTTTGAGAAAGTGAAATCATGAACGAAACCGAGCTGCGCAGCGAAATGGTGCGCATCACCAAGCGACTGGACGAACAGGGTTTGAATCGCGGTGCTTCCGGCAATCTCTCGGCGAGATTCGAAGAAGGCATGCTGATCACGCCTTCCGGCATGGGTGCGGAGGGGCTGAGCGAAGACGACATCGTGTTCGTGCATATGGACGGCACCTCGCGCGGACGATGGCAGCCTTCCAGCGAGTGGCTGTTCCATCGCGACATATACGTGCAACGCGCCGAGGCGGGCGCGGTGGTGCATACCCATTCGACCGCGGCGACCGCGCTGGCCTGCCTCAGAAAAGACATCCCGCCGTTCCACTACATGATCGCGCTGCTCGGCGGCGACACGATACGCTGCGCGAAGTACGCGACTTTCGGCACGCAGGAACTGTCCGACAACGTGCTGCTCGCATTGAAGGATCGCAAGGCGTGCCTGCTGGCGAATCACGGGATGATCGCGGCGGGCACCGATCTCGCCGAGGCGTTCCGCAACACGGTGGAAGTCGAGTCGCTCAGCGAGATGTATCTGCGCGCACTGCAGGCCGGCGAACCGGTGCTGCTCAGCGAGCAGGAATTCCGGGATGCGCAGAACCGATTTGCCGGTTACGGTCAGGCGGCAGAGGTGGAATAGCGATCGGATTGAACATCGCTGCAACAAATTTTCCGCTGAGGAATTGACCACTCGCTTTCATTCAGGGCAAGCAACGCCGCCGTCGCTACCGGCTTTCAACGTACCTGTCATGTTTTTTGGTTGCTCAAGGTTACTCCATGGCCTGTCTCGGGGCGCGAGCAGTCATACCAGCGACGTTCATATTGACCATCCGATTTGCTGAGCAGGATCGGGTTGCTGCATGCTGGTCAGCCGGACTGGCATCATGTTGAATCTTTGTTGAAGATGTGTGTTGCGGAGATATTCTTGCGTCACAAAAGCAGTTTGCCAGTTGCGTTAAAGCAAGGCACACTTATACCAATAATTATAGAAACGGCACCATGGCCAAAGACTCAACCGATTTCAGCACCGTCGATTTCATCCCCGCCGTTCTGAATGTGACGCGCGGACAGGTGCTGATGGACAGGCAACGGCATATTGCCATCGTCGTGAAAAGAGGCAAGACCAGCGCACATTTGGTGCATGTCAGATCGGGAATATTGAAAATGACCAGGCACACAGCCGGGGAGATCGTCGGGGCATGGTCAGAAGCCGACTATCCGTTCGAGCGTGCGGTGGCAAGGCTGCTTGAGCTGGGCAGGCAGCACGGTATCACCGATGCGGCACGCGACGCTCTGGAAGGATTGGTCAGGGCGGGACGGGAGCCCCGGCAGCACGAGCTGTTCGGCTGACTTTGCCTGTTCCTTCGAGATTCTGCATTTCGGGGGGCATAAAAGAGATGCAATTCAGGCAAACCCGGGAAACCAGGAATGCGGGTAGAACTGTGAAAAAGATGCCGCGTCAGCGAAGGGGGAAGCTGACGCGGACTTGGGAACGTCAATTATTCGGAAATGCTTAATGAAGCGATTGCCGGCATTCGACGTGATCCAGAACACGAGTGACACGGTGCCCGGAAATACCGCGATCCGCCACGATATCGACGGTTTCCCTGATAAAGCCATCTGTGATGATCAGTGTATCGATCCGTCTCCCGCTTGGTTTGCGGGTTCAACGCTTTTTGCAGCAGGTCGACGCGTATCGGCATTTGAAAGGTTGCGCCGTCCCCGTTCGTGTAACCGTTGAATTTCGAGCGCACTTTTTCATAAGTCCCGGCAGATAATCTGTGCTCGGTGTGGGTGACTTTAAGCACCTGTTCCTCGAACTGTCCGAAGTCTGCAAAGTGCATCGGCTGCAGAAAGAATTTCTGTTTCACGAGCGCCAATCGTCCCGAAGAAACCGCCCGCTTTTCGGCAGCAAAGGCCGACTCGCGCACCGCTTTTTCGTCATGAAAAAGCTTCAGGACTTCATTGAAGTTGCCCGCATAAACCGGTTCCGAAATATAGGCCACGCCACCCGGTTTCAGCACCCGGCGAATCTCCGAAAAAACGCTGTCCATCAGTTCGCCCGGCACGTGGTGCAGGGATTTGAACATCAGTACGATGTCGAAATTCGCATCGGCCGCCGGAATCTTTTCTGCACCGCCATGTCCAAATTCTACATTGGGCAGGTCGGTGATGGAGAGGTTTTTCGCGAGCTGTATTTCATCCACTTCCAGGGCCAGCACCGTGGCAGCCTGTTGCGCGACGATGCGGGTCTTGTCCGCCTTTCCGCAGCCAAGCTCCAATACCGTTGCGCCTTGCAAGTGCAGCAGTTCGTCAAGAATATCCCCCTCGTTCGCCACGAGTTGAACGTCGGGATCGGATATGTGCATTTCGGTCGTCATCATTTGTTGTTATTCCGGGGAGTCATGATTTGCATATTCTACCGTTCAGCGAATTAAAATGTGGGCTTCATCCGTTTCGGCAGACAGATTCCGCATGCCTGTGAACGGGTGCTGCATGCCGCAAGTGTCGGCCAACGGATAGCCTGGAAAAATCGCGTGAATGCAAAGTTCAAAAACCTGCTTTCGAGTAGACTACTACAGGGCCTGAATGGGGGCTGCATGCCAACCGCGGAAGTTATAACATTTCCTGCGGGACGGTATTCAATACAAAATTGCAACAGTAGAGGGATGAAATGAAAATATTACCAAGGATCTTTCTGGCCTGTTTGACCCTGCTGCCATTATGCGCAGTGACGGCTTGTTCCGAGCCTGAGGCGCATGTTGCAAAAATAAATCTGGTCAATGACCTGGGAAGCCCGGCTGTACTGGATCTGTGCAAGGATGTTGTGCATTGCGAGGCCATCTCGGATTTGTGGACGCCGGCGAAGATCAATGCTAAAGATACCCGTACTTTCGTCGTGTCCAACGAAGAGATGACTGTCTTTAAAGTGTCGACCGAAAACAATGGCAAGCCAGATGTGCGTTGTCTGCGGGTACGGATAGACAAGGCACTTAAGGCCGCCCATAACAACCTGAATCTTTCATCTGCAACGGGCTGCTAAAGCCGGCAAGCCCGGGGGAATGGACGGCCGCACCATTGAAGGGGAGACTCGATTGCGCACAATTTGGAGGCGGAAAAGATGACACGGTGGCTTGTCATCATTGGCATCATATTCATTCTGGCAGGACTGGCCTGGCCATGGCTGTCCAAGCTGGGCATCGGACATCTTCCGGGTGATATTCATATCGAGCGAAAAGGATTCGGCTTTTATGCCCCGATTACGACCAGCATCATCATTTCAGTGGTGCTGTCTATCATTTTCTGGATATTCAGAAAATGAGTGAACAAAAATTCCCGGTTCCGCGCTTACGGACAGGCAATCGACATCAGCGCCGCGCAGGGCAGTATCTGTAGGACATGCCTGTATTCAGTGCAACACGCCGCCTGTTGCACCCCGGGGCTTGCAGGCGGGAACCAGGACGGTATTACGAGGCTTGCGAAGCTTTCGATTTCCGGCCCGGTGCTGAGGGTGGTGTAATCCCGGACAATCTGCAACGTATTCCGATAATTTTCTCGCCATCCTGGAATCGGGTCGAGTGATAAGCCACAACCTCGCCTTTGGCGGCAAGTTCTGCCAAATAGTGGCGTGTTTTGGTAAGCGAGAGACCGGCAGCTTCCGCGATCTCGGCATCGAGCCGCTCACCGTTCTTTTTCAAATATTGCAGGATTTGATTCATTGTGGTTGATGTTTATATATTGAGTTAAAAAGTGGCTTATCACCGGCTGTAATGATTCTGGCAACCCGCTTTTTTATGTTAGACCGGCCCATAAGGCAATTGCCAGGGCGGAAGCCGCGATGATCGACAAGCCTATCATCACCAGACTGCCTATCATATTATTGTACCTGTCTTGCTCAGTGATATCACTCATCTTTAATCTCCTTGGAAGAAAAAATGTTGTCCCTTACGATCAGGGCGATCGTGTGACAGAGGAATTTTGTTTTGGTTCCATAATGGGATCCGGAATTCGAAATCCCCCGGATACCTTGGTTGGAGGGTGGTCCCCCAGCTTCGGGGAAGACAGTTTTTTGCCCGAAGTCCCGGCGCTGCGGGTTACCCGGAAAGTTTATTTCAACCCAACGCTGCACGGAGGTCTGCGGTGATCCGATACGACCGCAGACGGGCAGCATGATCGAATATCTGCGAGGTGATGATCAATTCATCCGCACCTGTCTGTTCGATGAATGCTTTCAGTGAACGCCTTACGGTGTCGGGCGAGCCGATCGCCGCGCAGGAAAGGACGTCGTCGAGCATGTCGCGGAAATGGGGCGGGATGGTGTCCAGATATCCCTTCACCGGCGGCTGCAGGCGCTTGGGATAGCCGCTGCGCAGGTTGACGAATGCCTGCTGCATCGAGGTTGCGAGCAGCTGTCCTTCCTCGTCCGTATCCGCCGCAAACACGTTGTAGCCGAGCATCACATATGGCTTGTCCAGTTGGGCGGACGGTTTGAAGGCGGAACGATACAGCGCAATCGCCCGCATCATCTGCTCCGGCGCAAAATGCGACGCGAATGCGTAGGGCAGTCCGAGGGTTGCTGCAACCTGAGCACCGAACAGGCTTGATCCGAGGATCCATATCGGCACATGCAGCCCCGCGCCGGGTACAGCGCGAACCGCATGCCGTTTGGACGCCGAAAAGTAATCCATCAGCTCGACGACGTCCTGGGGAAACTGGTTGGGATCGGAGGCGAGATTGCGCCGCAACGCACGCGCGGTGAGCTGGTCCGAGCCCGGCGCGCGCCCGAGACCCAGGTCGATGCGCCCGGGGTAGAGCGATTCCAGCGTGCCGAACTGTTCGGCAATCACCAGCGGCGCATGGTTGGGCAACATGATGCCGCCGGCGCCGACGCGGATAGTCGAAGTGCCGCCGGCCACATGCCCGATCAGTACAGCGGTTGCGGCGCTGGCGATGCCCGGCATGCCGTGATGCTCGGCCAGCCAGTAGCGCCGGTAGCCCCAGCGCTCTGCGTGTTGGGCAAGGTCGAGCGTGTTGCGAAACGATTGCGCAGCGTCGCTGCCTTCGTTGATCGGGGAAAGGTCAAGGATGGAGAAGGGGATCATATTAGGGAATCTCTGGTCAAGTTCCGCATGACCGCGCATTCGGCTTTGCGGGATGGGATGCAAGAAAGACGACGATGCGAATGGTGATTCCCTTCGCAAGGAGTAGCACCCCCGATACGGTGCGCGTAAGCGTCCGGTGCGGGAGGGGGTTGCAAGCGGCTGCTCCCGCAATCGGCTGCTGCGCAGTAACGTGTCATAGCCGCTACCGGCGTCGCGCGCCTTGCGATCCTCCCGTTTTTGTCAGCAACGCGGTTCATGATGGACTTGATCATAGGTTCCTTAGACATCGGGGCGATAAGCTCGGCATCGGTTGTGATGGTAGTGTACCAAATGCTGATCTTCATCATGAACGTCGAAGCCGATCAAGCTGTTTGAAAAGCGGGCAGCGCAACGGTGATAAAGTATGCCCCGATAATATTCTGCTACGCTGACGATAATTGCTTTTTTATTTTGAGTAACCGCTGATGTCTTCTATATCCCCACGCGAACGCTGGCTGCTCCCGCTCGGCCTTTTCATTCTCTCCGTCACCTGGGGATACACCTGGGTGCTGGCCAAACAGGCGCTGGAATATGCACCGCCCTTCGCGTTTGCGGCAGAGCGTTGTGTCGGCGGTGCGCTGGCTTTGTTTGTCGCGCTCAAACTCATGGGCAGGCCGCTCAAGCTGATCGCTCCCGGCGCCACATTCGCCATAGGTTTATTTCAAATGACCGGGTTCATGGCGTTTTCGACCTGGGCACTGGTGGAAGGCGGCCCCGGCAAGACAGCAGTGCTAATCTTTACCATGCCCATCTGGACGCTGCTGATCGCCGGGCCGATGCTGGGCGAACGCATACGCGGCACGCAGTGGCTGGCTGCCGTCAGCACGATTACCGGCCTGCTGCTGATCATCGGACCCTGGAACATGCATACCACGCTGTTCAGCAAATTCCTGGGCCTGATTGCCGCATTGTGCTGGGCCATCGGCACCGTGCTGATCAAGCGCCTGCGCTCCAGACAACAGATCGACCTGCTCTCCCTGACTACCTGGCAGATGCTGATCGGCGCAGTGCCGCTGGTACTGCTTGCGGTGGTGGTCCCGGAGCATGCGACCGACTGGACCGCGGCTTACATCGGCATCCTTGCGTTCATGTCGGTGATCAGCACGGCGCTGTGCTGGTGGCTGTGGATCACCCTGCTCGACAGGGTGCCCGCATGGGAAGCCAGCCTTTCCGTGCTCGGCACGCCGGTGGTGGCGATCGTTTCCTCGCGCCTGATGCTGGGGGAAGATTTCAAGTTGAGCGAGGTGACGGGTATCCTGCTCATCGGCGCGGGTCTGGCGCTGTTGTCCCTGCTCGGATGGGCAGCCAGCAGACGGAGTGCGGTGAAGTGAAATCGTTGTGGGATGAATGCTTGAACAAACAAGGGTGATTGCGAAGCAGGAATTCCGGGCGGAGAATGTACATACGATCGTTCAACCCGGTCAGCTCACGGAGTAAAGTTCATGCAACTGCCAGAACATGAAACTGAAGAAGCCAAACTTGATGGCGCCGGGTCGATATTCCACGTGCACAATGTTTCCAAGATCTACCGCATGGGCGAGGTCGAGGTGCATGCGCTGCGCGACGTGACGGTCGACCTCTACCAGGGCGAATTTGCGGTGCTGCTCGGCGCTTCCGGCAGCGGCAAGTCCACGCTGCTGAATATTCTCGGCGGGCTGGACCGGCCCACCAGCGGCGAGGTCTATTACCGCGACCACAACCTGACCAGCGCCGATGACGACGGGCTGACGCGCTTCCGCCGCGAGCATGTCGGCTTCGTGTTCCAGTTTTACAACCTGATCCCCAGCCTCACCGCACTAGAGAATGTCGCGCTGGTGACCGGGATCGCGGCGCGTCCGATCGATCCGGCCGATGCGCTCGACCTGGTCGGACTCGGCAACCGGGCCAGCCATTTTCCATCGCAGCTTTCCGGCGGCGAGCAGCAGCGCGTCGCGATTGCACGCGCGGTGGCCAAGCGGCCCGACGTGCTGCTGTGCGACGAACCAACCGGCGCACTCGATTACGCGACCGGCAAGCTGGTGCTGGAAGTGCTGGAACGGGTGAACCGCGAACTCGGCACGATCACCGCGGTGATAACACATAACGCCGCGATCGCCGGCATGGCCGACCGCGTGATCCGCATCAGCAGCGGCGTGATCACCGAAATCGTGCGCAACGAGGTCAAGGTTGCGCCGTCGGAGATATCCTGGTGAGGCCGATCAACAAAATCCTGTGGCGCGACCTGTGGCATCTGCGCGGCCAGGTGCTCGCGGCTGCGCTGGTGGTCTGTTGCGGCGTGATGGCGCAAGTCAGCATGCGCAGCACCTATCTCTCGCTGGAGGCGACCCAGGCCGGCTATTACGACAGCTACCGCTTCGCCGACGTGTTCGCGAGCCTGAAGCGCGCGCCGGAGAGCGTCGCCGACCAGATCCGCGCGCTGCCGGGCGTCGCGCAGGTGCGCACGCGCGTGGTCGCGGACGTGACGCTCGACGTGCCCGGACTGGCCGAGCCCGCCTCGGGCCGGCTGGTCTCGATCCCGGAACGGCAGGCGCCGATGATCAACGATATCTTCCTGCGGAGCGGCCGCTATATCGAGCCGTCGCACCCGGACGAAGTGCTGGTCAGCGAAGTGTTCGCGCAGGCGAACAAGCTCGATGTCGGCGACAAAATCGGCGCGATACTCAACGGCCGCTGGCGGGAACTGACCGTGGTCGGCATCGCGCTGTCGCCCGAATACATCTACGAAGTCGGGCCCGGCATGCTGTTCCCCGACAACAGGCGCTACGGCGTGCTGTGGATGGGGCGTGACGCGCTGGCATCCGCATTCAACATGCAGGGCGCGTTCAACGACGTGTCGCTGACGCTGGCGCCGCAGGCCTATAACAAGGGCGCGGAGCAAGCCGAGGTGATCGCGCGCCTCGACCGGCTGCTGCAGCGCTATGGCGGACTCAGCGCCTACGGCCGCAGCGACCAGCTGTCGAACCGTTTCCTGACCGACGAGCTGGGCGAAATCGAAGTCTCTTCGACCTACCTGCCGGCGATCTTCCTCGCGGTGGCGGTATTCCTGATCTACATCG
>CAZCKZ010000069.1:0-8248 GCA_964499395.1 uncultured Gallionella sp.
CGCCTGTGCAAGCAGCGCGATCTCGCCTACAAGATGATCACCGAAATTCCCGGCGTGACCTGCGTCAAGCCCAAGGCTGCGCTATACCTTTTCCCGCGTTTCGACCCGAAGATCTATCCGATCAAGGACGACCAGAAATTCATACTGGAACTGCTGGAGACCGAAAAGGTGCTGGTGGTGCAGGGCAGCGGATTCAACTGGATACATCCCGATCACATTCGCATTGTGTTTCTGCCGAATGTGGATGACCTGACCGAGGCGATGGGGCGTATCGCAAGGTTCCTGGAGCATTACCGCAAGAAGCACGGCACATGAAGATCGTCGAGGTTTATGCGAAAAACGGGAAGCTGGTCGGCGCTGAATGGCTGAAGAAAGCCGAACAGGTGCATCGCCAATTGCGCCCGCATTTACACGAGGACTACATGGAAAAGATGTGGCGGGTACTCGAGGGAGCGAGAATGGCGCTGGCGGTCGAACCTGATGTGGTGGTCGGCCTGGCTGTTTACCGCTGGTACGAGAATACTTTCGACGGGATAAAGTTCTATGTCGACGACCTGGTCACGGATGAGACGCGTCGCTCCATGGGTGTCGGCCATGCCCTGATCGAGCATCTGGAAGGTGTTGCCCGCAATCTGGGTGCAAATGGCATCATGCTGGATTCCGGTACGCAACGCACCCAGGCGCACAAGTTCTATTTTCGTGAAGGTTTTGTAATTCCTGCTTTTAACTTTAAGAAATCATTCTCATGAAACCAATCAACGTAGGACTTCTTGGCATTGGCACGGTTGGCGGCGGCACTTTCACGGTGCTGAAACGCAACGAGGAAGAAATCACGCGCCGCGCCGGCCGCCCGATACGCATCACCGCAGTGGCGGACAAGAATCTGGAGCTGGCGAAAAAAGTAACCGGCGGCACATGCCGGATCACCGATGATGCGTTCTCGGTGGTGAGCGATCCTGAAGTGGATATCGTCATCGAGTTGATCGGCGGCACCGGCGTTGCAAAAGAACTGGTGATGAAGGCGATCGCCAACGGCAAGCATGTGGTTACCGCAAACAAGGCACTGCTGGCGAAGCATGGCAACGAGATATTCAAGGCGGCGCAGGACAAGGGCGTGATGGTGGCGTTCGAAGCCGCGGTGGCGGGCGGGATTCCGATCGTCAAGGCGGTGCGCGAGGGGTTGACCGCCAACCGTATCGAATGGATCGCCGGTATCATCAACGGCACCACCAATTTCATCCTGTCCGAAATGCGCGACAAGGGCCTGAGTTTCGACACCGCGCTGAAAGAAGCGCAGCAGCTGGGTTATGCCGAGGCCGATCCGACCTTCGACATCGAGGGCGTGGATGCGGCGCATAAGATCACATTGCTTTCGTCGCTGGCTTTCGGCATCCCGGTGCAGTTCGACAAGGCGCACATCGAGGGCATCTCCAAACTGGATGCGGCGGATATCAAGTATGCCGAACAACTCGGCTACCGCATCAAGCTGCTGGGCATCACCAAGCGCACGCCGGAAGGCGTCGAGCTGCGCGTGCATCCGACGTTGATCCCGTCCAAACGTCTGATCGCCAATGTCGAGGGCGCGATGAACGCGGTACTGGTAGAGGGTGATGCGGTGGGACCGACGTTATACTACGGCAAGGGCGCGGGCGCAGAGCCAACCGCCAGTGCGGTGATCGCCGATCTGGTGGATGTGACGCGCATGCACACCGCCGATCCGGGAAATCGCGTGCCGCATCTCGCGTTCCAGCCTGACGCGATGGCCGATTTGAAGATATTGCCGATGGACGAAGTGCAGACCAGCTACTACCTGCGCCTGCGCGTGCTGGACAAGCCCGGCGTGCTGGCCGACATCACCCGCATCCTCGCCGACGAGCAAATCTCCATTGATGCGGTGATCCAGAAAGAACCCGGCAAAGGCGAAGACCAGGCCGACCTGATCATGCTCACCCACCAGACGCGCGAGAAGCGCATCAACGCGGCGATTATGAAGATCGAGGCATTGGGCGTGGTGGCAGGCAAGGTGATCAGGCTGCGGATGGAAGAATTGGGCAAATAAAAATCTGCTGCGCAGTCGGATTGCGGCGTTGCACCAAAGGTACGCAATCCGCTATTCGACAGGCCGAATGCGGAGTTGTCAGCGCGGTGCTCGAAATTCGGGGGCGCGCAGCGGCAGACTACATGTGTATTCCGGTTTCTGCGCTCCGTGCGCCTTGCACTCCAATCTGCTCGCTACGGATTTTATTTCCCCTGAAAGAGAAAGGCTAAGATGAATCAGTACCGAATTTTGTTCGATGAGTTGGAATGGCAAAATCCGATTCATGGCATGAGATTCAAGTCCTTCCGTAGCGGGGCCAAGCAGCTTCGTCTGGTTGAATTCACATCCGAATTCGTAGAACCGGATTGGTGCGAACAAGGCCATGTCGGCTTTGTGATCCAGGGGGAATTGGAAATTGATTTCCAGGGGCAACTTGTTCGGTATCCGGAAAATTCAGGAATTTTCATTCCGTCGGGTACGGACAGTGCTCACAAAGGGCGTTCGCTCACGCCAACGGTGCTGCTATTTTTGGTTGAAGATATTTGAAAAACTGTCATTCCCGCTTGCGCGGAAATGACGCTACAGCGAGTTAACAAATGAAATATATATCCACACGCGGCAACGCGCCCGCGAAAACATTCACCGAAATCCTGCTCGGCGGTCTAGCGCCCGACGGCGGTTTGTATCTGCCCGAGCAGTATCCGCAGGTGGCCAAGGCCGAGCTGGATGCATGGCGCAAGCTGTCGTATGCCGATCTCGCATACGCAGTGCTGTCGAAATTCATCACCGACATCCCGGCGGCGGACCTGAAGGCGATCATCGCAAAAACCTACACGACCGACGTTTACAGCAATGGCCGCAGCGATTCCGACTTTACCCAGATCACGCCGTTGCGCCGCATCGACGACAGCGTCTACATCCTCGAGCTGTCCAACGGCCCGACGCTGGCGTTCAAGGACATGGCGATGCAGTTGCTCGGCAATCTGTTCGAATATGCGCTCGACAAGCAACATGACGAATTGAACATCCTCGGCGCGACTTCGGGCGACACCGGTTCCGCCGCAGAATACGCGATGCGCGGCAAGCGCGGCATCCGCGTGTTCATGCTGTCGCCCAACGGCAAAATGTCCGCCTTCCAGCGCGCGCAGATGTACTCGCTGCAGGACCCTAACATCTTCAACATCGCGATCGACGGGATGTTCGACGACGCGCAGGACATGGTGAAGGCGGTGTCCAACGATCACGCGTTCAAGGAAAAGTACAAGATCGGCACGGTCAATTCGATCAACTGGGGGCGCGTATCGGCGCAGATCGTTTACTACTTCAAGGGCTACTTTGCCGCGACGAAGTCCAGCGAAGAGCAGGTTGCGTTCTCAGTTCCGTCCGGCAACTTCGGCAACATCTGCGCCGGCCATATCGCGCGCATGATGGGGCTGCCCATCGGCCAGCTTATCCTCGCCACCAACGAGAACGACGTGCTCGATGAATTTTTCCGCACCGGCGATTATCGCCCGCGCGATACCCGGCACACCTACGAAACCAGCAGTCCGTCGATGGACATCTCCAAGGCTTCAAACTTCGAGCGCTTCGTGTTCGACCTGGTCGGGCGCGATGGTGCGAAGGTGCGCGAGTTCTGGAGCAAGGTAGATACGGGTGACGCTTTTGATATCAAGGGCACGGCTTATTGGGACGCACTGCCGAAGTTCGATATCGCTTCCGGCAAGAGCACGCATCAGGACAGGCTCAGGACCATCCGGGAACTGTGGGAGGATTACGGCGTGATGGTCGATCCGCATACTGCCGACGGAATCAAGGTGGGGCTGGCACAACGCAGACCCAATCTGCCGCTGATCTGCCTGGAAACCGCATTGCCCGCCAAATTCGCCGAGACCATACAAGAGGCGCTGGGCCTTGAACCGGAACGTCCGGCTGCCATGGCCGGAATTGAAAAGCTGCCGCAACGCTGCGAAGTGATGGATGCGGACGTGGCGAAACTCAAGGCATTCATCGCGGCAAGCGTGCCGGTGTAATCCGGATTTTTGAGTATTGGAGCATCCATGGAAATTCAAACCAGATCAGTGCTTACCTGTCCGGTGTGCGGTTTTGCCAGGGAAGAAGAGATGCCTGTCGATGCCTGCCAGTGGTTTTATGAATGCACCAATTGTCGAACTGTGCTGAAACCCAAACCGGGCGATTGTTGTGTTTTCTGTTCATATGGAACGGTGCCTTGCCCGCCGATTCAGCTTGGCGGCAAGGGCGGTTGCTGTTAGCAGCGCCCAAACAACAGGCCAGAAAATGCTCCGGCAATTCGCACCTTTTGCGGAAATGATGTGAACAATCTCATCCTGCTCATATTCTGCTTCATCGCCGGTGTGCTGCTGCACCGCTACAAGCGCATGCCTATCAATGCGCCAGCGGTGCTCAATCGTTTCATCATCCATGTTTCGCTGCCCGCGCTGACGCTGTTCTATGTGCATGATGTGAAGATCAGCAGCGATGTAGGCATGATGGTGGCGATGGTGTGGATATTTTTCGCGCTTGCGACGGTCTTTTTTTGGCTCATCGGACGCTGGCTGAAACTGCCTAAAAGTACGGTGGGCGCATTGATACTGACCGGCGGGCTGGGCAACACCTCGTACTTTGGTCTGCCGATGATCGAGGCGTATTATGGGCATCAGGGACTCGCCACCGGCATCATCATCGACCAGCTCGGCTCGTTCCTGGTGCTCTCGACCCTGGGTATCACCGTTGCCGGTATCTACTCTTCCGGGCGCCCCGGCGTCGCTGAAATGCTCAAGCGGGTTGTACAGTTCCCGCCTTTCATCGCACTGGCGATCGCGTTATTGCTGATTCCTGTTGACTATCCGACATGGCTGACATTCGTGCTCAAACGCCTGGGCGATACATTGGCGCCGCTTGCGCTGGTCGCGGTTGGCTTCCAATTGCGTCTCGGTCATCTCCGGGGCAATGGCCGGAACCTGGCGATAGGCCTGGCGTTCAAATTGGTACTGGCGCCACTGGTATTGTTCCTGTTGTATGTGCCGCTGCTCGGCTTGCACGGACAATGGATACAGGTCACGCTGTTCGAAGCGGCAATGCCGCCGATGATCACCGCCGCGATCCTTGCGACCGAGCACGATCTTGATCCGCCTCTGGCGACATTGATGGTGGCGGTGGGACTGGTGATTTCATTCGCCACGCTGACCGGCTGGTGGTGGGTGATGCAGGGCGTATAAGAACGCGGGGTCCGGATTTGATTTTCACTTCCGATGTGTCCGATACGCGGAGCATGGTGCATTGCTATCCGGATAATTTCTGGTCATATACTTTTTGATGTGTTAAGGTAAAAAAGCAATTGCAAACCAGACCCACAAAGGTGCTGGAGGACATGTTGTCTTTCCATGCCGCATTATGTTTTGGCCAATCAAACAGATAGAGAAAATTTAGCGGTTCACGATCCCGTCCCTTTTGAATTTCGCCCCCTGGCGCCGACCGATGGTATGGCGCTGCACCGGTTGGTGCGTGCCTGTCCCCCGCTTGACCCCAATTCCCTCTACTGCAACCTGTTGCAGTGCAGTCACTTCCAGAATACCTCGATAGCCGCCATCAGCAACGGCGATCTGGTCGGCAGCGTAACCGGTTATCTCATACCGGACCGGCGCGACACGCTGTTCGTCTGGCAGGTCGCAGTACACCCTTCCGCGCGCGGCCGGGGTCTGGCGCGCACGATGCTGCGCAATTTGCTTAAACGGATGGCAATGCAGGGTATCCGTTACATCGAGACATCAATCACCCCCGGAAACGAAGCTTCATTGAAATTGTTCACGGGATTCGCGACTGAGCAGCATGCAGCCATTGCACGCTCAGTCATGTTCGAGCAGGCGTTGCATTTTGAAGGCGAACACGAAACGGAATATCTGTTTCGAATCGGCCCGTTTGCAGCAGCGGGTAGCTCACATACACAAGATTAAGGAGAAAACAGAATGAAGATTTTTGACGAGCTGGAATCGGAAGTGCGCAGCTATGCGCGGTCTTTTCCCAGGGTGTTCAACCGCGCATGCGGTGAGTATCTGTACGACGAGGATGGAACAGAATTCCTGGATTTCCTCGCCGGCGCGGGGACGCTGAATTACGGACACAACAATCCGCTGTTCAAGCAGGCATTGCTGAAATACATCGAGGCGGACGGGATCACCCATGGTCTGGACCTGCATACCATAGCCAAGCAACGATTCCTGGAAACGTTTCAGGCCAAGATACTCAGGCCCAGGGGGCTGGATTACCAGGTGCAGTTCACCGGGCCGACCGGCACGAATGCCGTCGAAGCCGCGCTGAAACTTGCGCGCAATATCACCGGACGACACAACATCATCTCGTTTACCAACGGATTCCACGGCGTCACGCTGGGTGCATTGGCGGCGACCGGGAACTCGCATCATCGCGGCGCGGCCGGGATCAATCTGGGCGGCGTCACGCGCATACCCTATGACGGTTATCTGGGCGACGGTTTCAACACCACGGCATATCTGGACAAGGTGTTGTCAGACGCCAGCAGCGGTGTGGATAGGCCGGCTGCGGCTATCGTTGAAACGGTGCAGGGCGAAGGCGGGATCAATGCGGCAAGCTTCGAGTGGCTGAGATCATTGCAGGAAGTTTGCCGTCGCCATGAAGTCCTGCTGATCATAGATGACATCCAGGCAGGCTGCGGCAGGACCGGCACGTTCTTCAGCTTCGAACCCGTCGGTATCCAGCCGGATATCGTCACCATGTCCAAATCACTGAGCGGCTACGGATTGCCCATGGCGGTGGTGCTGATGAAATCAGAGCTCGATCTGTGGAAACCGGGCGAGCACAACGGCACATTCCGCGGTAACAATCATGCCTTCATCACTGCGACAGCGGCAATCAACCACTACTGGTCGGACAGCAAGTTTTCCAGAAGTATCGCGAAAAAGGGACTTGTCATATCTGATCGCCTCAATCATTTTGTCGAGCAATATGGCGACGGGAATTTCAACGCGCGCGGCCGGGGCATGTTCCAGGGAATCAACTGCGTGAGCGGAGAACTGGCCAGCGACATATCGCTGCGCGCCTTCAAGAAGGGGCTGATGATCGAGACCAGCGGCGCGGAAGACCAGGTGATCAAATTGCTTTGTCCGTTGACGATCTCCGACGAGGCACTCGCCAAGGGACTCGACATGATCGAGGAGAGTATCAGCGAATCATGCGAGCATTTCAGGAGAATCCCGAGCGAGAAAGATTTTTTTCAGTCGGCGTGACATGCGCGTAACAGGCGGCACATTAACAATGAAATGGAGATGAAATGATAGTCAGAACATTGGGGGAGGCCGAGCAAAGCGATCGGCGCGTGGTCAGCAATGGCTGGGAGAGCACGCGTTTGCTCCTCAAGGGCGATGGCATGGGGTTTTCTTTCCATATCACCACCATCTATGCCGGCGCCGATCTGGAAATGCACTATCAGAATCATCTGGAGTCGGTGTATTGCATCAGCGGCGAAGGCGAGATCGAAGACCTGTCCGATGGCAAGGTCTATCCCGTCAAGCCCGGTACGATCTATGCGCTGAACAATCATGACAGGCACAAATTGCGGGCCACAACCGAAATGAAGATGGCCTGCGTGTTTAACCCGCCGTTGCACGGCAAGGAAGTCCACAACGCCCAGGGCGCTTATGAGCTGGATGCCGAGGCGATACAGTGAACGGTCCCGTGCAGATGAAAGGGGCCGAATTGGAACAGGAGAAAATGAAATGAGTGAACCGGCAGATAAATATCCGTCGCGCGCCGGCCGTGAAGCGTGCCTGGAGCCGCGTCTGGATCCGGTGGTTTATGCCTCCGGGCCACAGCGGCTGTTGCCGCATTTGTCGTCCGAGCAGGTGGCGCAATATGAGCGCGATGGTTATCTGGTGCTCCACGATGTTTTCAGCGGCGAGGAGGTCAAGTGTTTCAAGGATGAACTCGAGCGCCTGCGCAAGGATGCAATTTTGACGGGGAACGATGAGGTGATTTCGGAACCGGGAAGCGGCGACATCCGTTCGATATTCCGTGTGCACCGCATCAGTCCGGTTTTCAGGCGTCTGGCATCGGACTTGCGCCTGGCTGGAATCGCGCAGGGACTGCTGGATGACGATGTCTACATCCACCAGTCCAGGCTGAACTACAAGCCCGGTTTTCGCGGCAAGGAATTCTACT